>CAYZXZ010000061.1:0-14787 GCA_964481615.1 uncultured Desulfobacteraceae bacterium
TTCGGCATCAACCGGCGCCGGCGCCGGTGCCGGCGCATTTAAAACCAGCTCCATCAATCCCTTTGACATGATTGCTTTTGCCTTGGCATCCCGGATTTTTCTGTTGGTGCTCCCCATGACAACGGCAATGGCCCGGGCCCCCTTTTTTTGAGCAGTGGCGGCAATGGAAAAGCCGGCGGCATTGTAGTATCCGGTTTTCAGCCCGTCGCACCCCTCGAAATGTTTCAGCAGATGATTGTGAGTCCGCATGATGAAGGGCTGGTCCGCATCCGTCCGGAACGGGCGTTCAATGGTGGATGTAAATTTCAGGGCATCCGGCCGTTTGGCAAGTTCCCGGCTGAGCCGGGCCATATCCCTGGGCGTGGTCACGTCGGGTAGCTGGTTTTTGCCCGGCGGCAGGCCGTGTACCGAATGAAATACCGTATCCTTCATCTCCAGTTCCAGCGCCTTTTTATTCATGATATCCACAAAACCTTCTTTGTTGCCGGCGTAATGCTGGGCCAGGGCCAGAGCCGCGTCGTTTGCGGACTGGACGATCATGGCATACAGCAGATCCTCCACAGTGAACGTTTCTTTTTCCTTTAGATAGACCTGGGAGCCTCCCATTCGGGACGCCTCGGCAGAGACAGTCATGGTTTCATCCATGCGAAGTTGCCCGGCCTCAACCGCTTCCAGAATAATCAGCAGGTTCATCAGCTTGATCATGCTGGCCGGATATGCTTTGGCATCGGCATTGTCCTCGAACAGCACGCGGCCGTCTGCCGCGTCAATGACAATGGCGCCCACATAGGGGTCTTTTGACAAGGCTTCCAGGCAAAAGGCCGGGGTCGGCAGAATGATCAGAAGATAGATGATGACAAGAAATTGTAAAAAAGAGCAACGATTCATGGGTGTGTTTCCTTAATTGAGTTTGGATGTTGATGGGCAAGGCGGGAGAGAATATAGACGATTTTTCATGGGTGTCAAGAAAAAGCCGAAAATGTGCAATTTTATTTAAAAAAGACTTCTTAAGGAACTTTCCTTTACGATGCCGTCGGATTCGAGGGCTGCAACCAAACGGAGGCTTTGGATGCGGACACCCGCCTGAGCATGCCGGATACGATATCGGTGACGGCCGGCTTGAAAGCTTCAATGTCGAGGGTGTCATTTTTGCGCGCGGCCTGGAAAAATTGAGAAAAAAGTTTCCGGGAGGATGGCTCCAGGCTGGCGCTCAATTCGGCCTTGTCGCCGGTTGTGAGGTCTCTTGCCGGTAAAGACGGGTCTCGGCGGCTGTGGGCCCGGCGTATGACATGGCGGAAATGGATCAGGGATCGATCCAGGAGCACGTATAACAATTGATCGTTTTGCACAGGGCCCACCCGGACCGTCATATATCCCAGCGGCAGGCCCTTGATCGTTGCCTTTGCCGCCGGTTTTGTCCCAAGGGCTGCAGATCCCGCGCCCAGAACACCGCCGATGGCGGTGAAAAGGCCCAGGCTCTGCCCGGCGGTGGCCAGGTCGATCTTGGCCCCGACGGCGGCCCCGCCCGCGCCGCCGGCAACGGCCAGATGCCAGTTTTTCAGTCCCAGGACCCGCCAGGATTTTTTCGAGAACAGATCTTCATTTAGAATTGGATGCTGCGGCAGTTCATCGCTGAATATATTGTGTTTGAAGCGTCTCCGGATCTGTTTGTGCGCTAATTTTTCCTTTTGGTGGATATCGGCCTGGAAGTTTTCTTTCAGGGAGGTCATGACAACCGATGCCTGGGCTTTGGAGCTTGTGATTTTTTTGATCGTATGGCCGGCCGCCGCCTGGATCAGGTCAATGATGATTTCTGCTGTATCGGTCATTCGCTGCTGCCAGTCCTTTTCAAAGGCGGCGATCACACGGGCCAGGGCCGGTCGCCGTTCCGGATCGATGGTTTTGAGGCTTTCCAGAAGTTCGATTCGCTCGCCGTAGGTGGCCCGTTGCGCGTCAAAAATCACGATGGTGTTGAAATGCTTGCGGCATTCGATGATCCAGACGTCTGCGAATTCGGGCCGGTTCTTTTCCCTTGCATTGATGACGGCCATGCGCGGCAGTGCGGTCAGCCGCAGGATTTCCATTTCCATGACATCGACATAACGCATGGGCCTTGATCCGTCGGCCACGTAGATGATTCCCGCGCCTTGGGCCAGGGGGGAGAGCAGTTCGCATTCATCCGCAAAATCCGGGTCATGGGCGTGGGAATTGATGAAATCCACCGTCATTTGCAGCACTGGACCGGAATAGGCCCGCATCCATTCCAGGGTCCGGCGGGGTTCCTGGAATCCCGGGGTGTCGACGAAACGGATGATTTCCTTGCTGTCCACGATCACCGGGTAGGCCGTGCATTGCCGGGTTTCGCCGGGGGCGGGACTGATGCGTACGCTGTCATCCTCGGCCAGGGTGGAGACCACGGATGATTTCCCCTCGTTGGGATGGCCGATCACGGCAAATACCGGGATTTTTTCCTGCATAGGCTTATCCTCCAAGGGCCTCCGTCCGGATATAGGGATCGCCAAGCCCTGCGACAGTCTGTTCCCAGATGATCCGGTCGGCATCGGCCGGGGATGTGAGCAGGTTTCCGATCACGGGCTTTCCAACCAGGCCGACGATCATGCCGGTTTGCTGTCCGGCGGCCTTGTGCAGCGACCGTATCCATGACAGGGTCTCCCGGATGGGGGGAAGCCAGGCTTCCTGCAGGAGCAGGATGCGGGTATCGGCCCCGGAGGCCTGGATTTCCGATAACAGGGATTGAAGGACGCAGGCGTCTGTTTCTGGCTCCATGGTGAAACGGAATCGGTGCAGAACGCCTGGGCAAAGAATATGGCCGATCCGTTCCGACAGTTCATCATCCGTGAAAAGCGTGTCGATTTCTCCGGGAACGCCGGCGATCACATGCAGGCCGGATGCGGATGAGGCATTGATTACGGGGTCGGACCGCGGATGTTTCGCATCTTGCAATATGCCCGCATCCGTTAGCCTGACGCCGCCCGTTTCCACCTGCGGGACCTGCATGCGCCGGACCAGGCGATCGCATGCGCTGTGGGAAAAATCCAGGGCCTTGAGGGCATGTGCCTGGGCCGTGATGCCGTAAGCCAGAAGCACGACGCGCGGGAGCAGACCGTAAACAAGGATGGTCATCACCAGAAAGGGCCACCATGAGACCAGGTCCGGCGTGGCCAGGTGGGCCATGCCGTCCTTGAGAATGATCCGGCTCCCCTGGATATGGGAAAGGGTGGGGTGGGCTGGAAAAAGTGGGGACAGCCATGACCAGGGCAGGGAAATCCAACCCACGATGAGGTGAAGCGATTCCGCAACGGCCTGAAGGGTGGTCTGCCAGCCGAAGGCAAGATCCGTGATCATGATTTTAAACAGCGAGGCCCCTATCAGGCCGATATTGAAACAGACCCCGAAAGCTTGGAAAAGAATGAAGACCGGCCGGTAAAAGACAGATCCGTAGAGGGTTTTATGGCGGCCGATCATGCCGAATGCGGCATGGATGCGATTTCTGTGGGCGCCGGGGAGTTTGTTCTCGCCGGCTGATTTCAGACCGATGGCCGCCCGGCGGAGCAGGGCCGCAAACAGGGGATAGATCCCCCATTTGCCCGCAGACAGGCCCAGTAATCGGAAAACGGACATGCCGCATAAAATGGCGAGCATCAGGACCTGGGGAAAGAAGAAGACCCAGAGGCAGGTAAAGATATTGATCGGCGCGGCGCCGCTGTAGGAGAGGATGGACCACGCAAGGGTGATGCCGAGCAGCAGTGCCGTAATGATAATGACCATGCACATCAGGCCGAAGGCTTCGGTGAACATGCCGCCGGGCGTTTGACCGTGACCGCCGTCATGATATTCCCTTTTTCGTTTTTCCGTGAGCCAGAATTTCAGAAGGTCCCGGCGGGAAAAGGGCGGGGCGTGGGATTTGGAAAACGCCAGATAAATGCGGCGATCCTCGGTGGTCGAACCCCTGTTGATTCCCGGTTTTTCTTCGGTCTCTTGCCGCAGAAAATATTCCAGGTCAATGAGGTCGCTGACGCGCCAGGTCTTGTCCGGGGATTTGTCCGTTTTCATGTCATATGATTATATGATTTGGTGATTTCTCAAAAAGTTGGGTTATTCTTTTCAAGATCCTGCGGGTCGCAATTTTCATGGCTGCGTATTGTCTAAAAAAACTCAACCACATATTTAATCGCGATAAACAGGATGCAACCGGCCAGTATGTATTTGATGAATTTGGCCGGGACGAATTTCTGCATCCGGGCGCCGCAGTACATGCCGGCCGCGCCTCCGATACCGAACAGGATGCCCAGGGCATAGTCCGGGGCCACGTTCATTGCCGGATAAAAGGGCGCCATGGCCTGGTAGAACAGGACCCCTGCCACGGAGGTGACGAAGGTTCCCATGAGCGCAGCCCCTGCCACGGTATAGACCGGAAGGCCGAAAACGCTCGCAAAAAAAGGCGCGATAATGGCGCCTCCGCCGATGCCGTAAACCCCGCCCACTATGCCGACGATAAAGCTCAGGCCCATAATGCCCTGTGTATTGATGTCGAAGCGATGGCCGTAAAAAGTGTAGGTGATGCGGGACAGGCTGAATTTTTCAACCATCACCGCTGGCAGGGGGTTGGTTCCGGCTTGTTTTGTTCTGCGGTACTGGCTGACGATTTTCTGAAATTCTTCCTCGGCGGAAAGGTTGCTTTTGCCGGTCTGTTTTTTTAAAAGATCCCGGACGAGCCGGATGCCGATATAGAGCAGAACGAGCGCTGCGAACAGTTTAAAATTTTTCGGGTCCGGCAGGTATTGGCACCGGACCACCGTGCCGATCAGCACGCCCGGAAAGGTCCCGATGATCACCACCCATGTCAGGGGCCACACCATCCGTCCTTCTTTGATGTAGCGGTAGACCCCGGAGGGAATGGCCACGATGTTGAAAAGTTGGTTGGTGGCGCTGACCGCCGGGGTGTTGAATCCGAGAACGCTGACCTGAAACGGCAGGATCAGAAATGCCCCTGAAACACCTCCCATGGAGGTAAAAAATGAAATGACAAATGCCACCAGGGGTGGAATCAAGGGGTTGATTTCGATGCCGGCAACGGGAAACACGACCATCGGCATGGACGTTGTCCTTCGTAAACTGTTGGTCAGAGCGAGCGATTCCGGGAATTTTTTTACAATCACTAAAGGGAAATCTGCGCTATACGGAAGAAAGAGCGGCATCCCCCGAATGCGATGTCCGGTCGATGATTTCCTGTTTTACACTGTCGGGCAGATCGTCAAAATAAGCGCAGTAGCCGGCGACCCGGACCACGATGCCCGGATGGCGGCCCGGATGATTCCTGGCTTCCTGGAGAATGGCGGGATCCACGACATTGAGCTGCATTTCCATGCCGCCTGATTGAAAATACCCCCGGGTCAGTGCGGTCATGACTCGAAGCCCCTTTTCCCCGGAAAGGGTGGCTTTGTCGAACCTGAGGTTTAACGCATAGCCGTTCATGGCAAGGGTGGCGTCGATTCTGGCCACGGAATTGAGAAGGGCCGTCACCCCCCGGCGGTCCCAGCCGTTGGCGCAGCCCAGGGAAGCGGCAAGAGGCTCTCCCGCGCGCCGGCCGGACGGCAGTGCCTCTGTCCGGTTGCCGAATCCCACGTGGCAGGTGGAAGAGTAAAATCCCGGCACATAGTTGCCCGCCCTGGTGTTGCGATGCCGGGCCAGTGCGTCGTGAAAAATTTCCGCCACCTTTGCCGCGTATTTATCCGGCAGGTCCAGGTCATTGCCGAACTTGGGGGCGTTTGCCAGGGCCGCATGCATTTTATCATTTCCCTTGAAATCGACCCGCATGGCCGCAAGCACATCGGCAAGCAAATATTTTCGCTTCTCAAAAACAATAGCGTGCAGAGCGGCAAGGGAGTCGGCCGTGTCCGCCACACCCACCCCCTGGATGCCGCTGGAATTAAAAAACGCGCCGCCGGCCGTCACATCACGGCCGCCTTCAATGCAGCCGTCGATGAGCATGGATGAAAACGGCGTGGGGTGATGGTCACGGTTCCCCTTTTCCAGGATCTGCAGGTCTCCGATCATGCGGTCCACCATATGGTTGACTTGCATCGAAAACGCGGCCATGACATCATCCATGGATCTCAGCCGCGACGGATGGGGCGTTTCCGCGCCGATACGCAACCGGCCGGTCAGCCGTTTCCCCTGGTTCAGGGCCAGGACCAGGCAGAGCGGCAGATTGAACAGTGCGGCATCGGTGGAAAAAAAGCTGCGACCGGGGAACGACGGTTCCACGCATCCCACAATACCGTAATCGCGGGCCTCTTCCAGCGGAAAGCCATGCCTTACCAGGGACGCGACGGTGGGTTCGTCATTAAACAGACCCGGCACGCCGTTTCCCATGCGGGCTACATCCACGGCCCGGCGGACATATTCCTCAGGGGAGCCGGCGTGAATCCGGGCCATGTAATTGGGGTCCCGCAAGCCGGCCCGGGCCATGACATCCAGAAAAAGATATGTCAGATCATTGACCGCGTCATTCCCGTCTTTATCCATGCCGCCCACCGTGACAGCCTGGGCCACGAGAAATCCGCCGTGATATTGACTTGCCCGCTCGGAAAGCAGGAACACGTGCTCGGTGGTCTTGGCCGAAAAACAGAGCATGAGGTCAAATGCCCCGTTCGGCGTGATCCGGTCCTCGGCAATGTCCCGTTGGTAATAAGGATACAAGTACTGATCCACGCGACCGAATGATACGGCGGAGTTCAGACCCTCAAGACAGACCGCCATGTGGGTCAGCCCGAGGGACTGGAGGGCCTCATGAAAATTTTGGGCGGGATTGAATGGCACGTTCCGGCAGACCTCGGAAATCTTTTCCAGTTCAACCGACCGGGCCGAATTTTTTTCCGCAAGAGCCATGAGCGCGGCTTCGTCTGACAGGCGCCTTGCATAATCGGCAAGCCCTTCGCAGGCAATGGCCGCGGCCCGGCAGAGATCCGTGTCCCTGTCTTTCATGGACGCCAGGTACCCATCGATGCCGAGTCGGATCATTTTTTCGTAATTGGGGAGAAAATGCCCGATGCCGCCGGCTTCATTGATCATGTAGTAGGTGGCGTTGAGCTGTTCGGAGACGTATCGCAAAAATCGGGCGCGGTTTTTTTTAAAAGCCTTAACGATCATGTTCCGGGGCAACCAGTAGGGAATAACCCCGGCCAGCAGACCGGCCCGTTCCGACCATGAAATAGGATGCGGCGTGGTTTTGCGGCGGTCGATCCAGAGCAGTTCCTCGCACATGAACACGCCGGCCAGCTCCGGCTGAATAACCGCCGACCGGCGCTTTGTCCCCATGTTGCCGACGATCATCTCATCAGGCCAGATCCGGACCGATTTGTTCATCAGAAGATGCCGCAGCGCCCGTGCCTTGCGGATGACCATCGACTCCTTGGGATCATCGAATTTTTTGAAATATTCGGTGATCAGAAATGCCCGTTCCGGGCAGAGCCATACCGGCCCCGATAACAGGGCCTCCCGGATGCGTGAAAACCGCTCCGGCATCTCGATCGATTTTGCTGCTGTGCCTGACGGCTCCATGACCGACCCTCCTTACTTTATGACGATGCGACTTACTCGTAAATCTTTTCCTCCGGCGCTTCGGCTTCCGCTGCGTCGTTTTCATAATCGCGGACGGGTCCGGCGGCCTTTTCCTCAAAATACTGGCGGTACCACTCATGGGCAATAATCATGGACATGACCTCGTTGCTGCCGGTCCAGATGGAGGCAAGACGCAGATCACGGACGATCCGTTCAATGGGGAAAACAGTGGTGTATCCAATACCGCCCATAACCTGCATGGCGTTGTTGGCCGCCTTCTGGCAGGCTTCGGTAACGAATTTTTTGGATTCCGACACCATGCGTCGAATCCTGCGGGGCGCGATCTTTTCATCCACCGCCCTTGCGGTGGTGTAGATCATGGAACGGGCCGTGTCGAGAAGCATCACCGCCTCGGCGATCTGAAAGCTGACCCCCTGAAAATTATTGATGGCGGCGCCGAAAGCCTTGCGCCGGGTGGTATATCCGGTGGCGATATCCACGGCCGGACGGGCGCTGCCGATGGTCATGGCAGCCGTTCCGAGCCGCTCGGGGATCATCATGGTCTGAAAAACGGCATAGGCCTCGTTGACCCGACCCACCACGTTTTCCTTCGAGACCCGCGCGTCCTTAAATACCAAGCGCCCGGCCCCGCCGCCACGGCACCCCATGAGCCCGTAAAGATACTTGACCTCCACTCCCGGACCCTTTTCCACGATCAGGCAGGTAAGGGCCTTGTGCGGCTCGGCATCCGGGTCGGTTTTGGCGTAAACCAGAAAAAAATCCGCGCCCTCGGCGCCGACGATAAAGCGTTTCTGCCCGTTCACCAGAAAATGATCGCCCTTGTCCTCGGCAATGGTGGCTGTGCCGAAAAAATCCGACCCGCCCCTGGGCTCGGTCAGACATTCCGCAGCAAAAATATCGCCTTTGAGCAGGGGCTTGACGTATTTTTCCTTCTGAGCGTCCGTTCCGTGTAGAATAATGGCGTCGCAGACCAGTTCGGCCCCCACCCCGAAAGTGCACGCGAAGATATAGCCGAGGGTCCCGATCTCCTCAATGACGGCGCAGGTCGTGACCCAGTCCAGACCCCGGCCGCCCCATTCTTTAGGATACCGGCACCCCATGAGATTCCGCCGGCCGGCTTCTCTGAGAAATTCCGCGGGAAACTTGACCTTGTCATTATCCATGTCGAGAATCATCCGGCGGGGGACCCATTTAACGAGATCCCTGGCCTCATCGCGAATCTTTATGGCCTCTTCGGACAGCAGGTAATCAAACATTGATAAACTCCTAAAAAATATGAATAAAACAATGGAAATATACGCCTGATCATTAAAGATATGTTCCAGTTAGCGATGGGGGCCATCGATTGTCAAGGGTTTTAAGGTTGATGGCCCCCCACGCACCGCCAGAAAATCCAGGTTGTCTTGCCAGAAAAGGCCGGCCTGACGGCTGATGCCGAGCAGGTGAAATGCATGGCCCTGCCGCGGAAAGTAGCGCACCACATAGCGAATGCCTCTTTTTTTCAGTGCTTTTTCAAGACGCCGGGTATCATCTAACAGAATATCAAAGGTACCGGACATGGCATAGACCATAGGAAACGGCCGTGATAAAAATTCATTGGATTCCAGCACCAGCAACGGATCGGCCAGAATGCGGTCCGGATGGGGACGGCGGTATCCCCGGCCAAGGCAGGCCAGGGACACATCCCGGGCGATTTGAAGATCCAGAGATCGGGAAAACGGGTTGATGGGCGGACAGACACGGGCGAGCCGATGGGGATCGCTGACCTGGAGCATGCCGCACATGACCATGATGATCCCCGGAACAACGCCGGTTTCCCATATTTGGCGGGCTTCGGGTGCATCCATATGGAAACAGCAGGCCGCCGCCAGGGCCAGGGTCAGATTGCCGCCGGCCGATTCGCCGGCGATGATGATCCGGTCAGGATCACCGCCATATCTGGCCGCGTTTTCCGCGACCCAGGCAAATGCCCGACCCACGTCGGCCAGGGCCGCCGGATACGGATACCGTGGTGCCAGGCGATAATTCACATTAAACACCACATGCCCTTGATCCGCATAGATCAGGCCGATGCCGCGATGAGTATCCTTGTCGCACATGACAAACCCGCCGCCGTGAATATAGAGGATCACCGGCAACGGGTGATCCGCGTGCCTGGGCCGGCAGATATCGAGTTGATGCGCCGGCCCCCCGTTCGGCAGGTAGGGAATATCTGCAATACGCTCGCAGCGCCCTGCCGCCGCCCGCTGGGCCTTTGAAAAATCCCGTATCCGTGCCAGCAGACGGAAAGCGTTTTCAAAAAACGCCCTGCGCATCTGACGGAACCGCCATATCCGGCCGCTCCGACGCTCTTTTTCAGTCTCGTCCAAATACGGCTTCACGGATCGCATTCTCCTTTTGAGGCCGCCGGACATTCGGGCGGCGATCGGTTTCGTGTCTGTAAATGATAACATGCCGGTCCGGGAATCACCAGTTTAAATTGTAAAGGTTTAAACGGTTCTAATGGATTCATCCATGCATTGACATATCGGCTTTAGTTTGATATCCATTTGCAGATTCAGGACACATCCAACACCACACCGGATCAGACGGCCCGATGGGATCAAAAAAAAACGACACCCTCATAAAACACCTGCAAGACCAAGCCTTTCTGATTTTCAAGGAAACCGGGCAATACACCTGGCACAGCTTCACCGTGACCCGGGCTTTCTTTCCGTTACTCGGCCTCCTGGCCGGCCGGGATCCGGTGACGATCGAGCAGTTGTCGGCCGTTCTGGATAAATTGTTTAAAACCCTCTATCATCATCCCCTCACCCGGCACAGCAAGTCCCTGACCCGCTTCCTGCGAAGCAAAAACATTCTGCCCAACGAACAATCCACGGAAAATCTCATCCGGTACGTGGTGGATCAGGTCCTTCTGCGGAGTCCGGTTAAGGTCCCGGAAATCGTGATCAACGAATTCTGGACCTTTTTCGACGACCTCTTTTCCGAACCGGAACTAAAGGGACTGGCGGAACTGAACCTAGATATCACCAGAATTATCCTGCGGTGCTATGAGCCATTCATGGTGGATCTTATCAACCTGCTCAAGGAAACCCGGCGGCTCAACGCTTCCAAAATGAAAGACATTTCGGGCCGCATGCGCATCATCCGGGAAGATTTTGCCATTATTCGCCGCCAGATCCGGGCCCTGCGTTATATCAAACCCTTTTTCCAGACCGATCCC
This sequence comes from uncultured Desulfobacteraceae bacterium, assembly GCA_964481615.1. GTDB lineage: Bacteria > Desulfobacterota > Desulfobacteria > Desulfobacterales > Desulfosalsimonadaceae > SURF-33. Next base: position 10,832 of record CAYZXZ010000061.1, read on the forward strand.
AAGGATTTTAAAACCCAGGCCCAAATTGTGGCCGCCATGGTGCGCGAGTTCGGACCGTTTTTCATCAAGATGGCCCAGGTGGCCGCGGCCAACGCGGATTTCCTGCCCGCCGAAATCGCCCGGGAGCTGCGGGTCTTTCAGGAAGACGTCCCGCCCATGACGGCCCATGAAGTGACCGCCGCCTTCGAGGAATGCCTGGGCCGCAAACCCCATGAGTGCTATTTTGAATTTGACATCGACAAACCCATCAAATCCGGATCCATCGGTTCGGTTTATCTGGCCAAGAAACCGATTTTACGGAACGGGCGGGAAGAACTCAAGCCGGTGATCGTCAAAATCGGGCGAAACGGCCTGGACCGGGAATTCATGCTGGGCCGGACGGTATTGGGCGTGGCCATCATCAGCAGCCACTACTGGGCGCCCCATTCCAAGCTGGCACCCTTTCTCGAAGCCCTTCAACAGCAGGCCGAGGAATTTGTCAAAGGATTTCAGCGGGAGATCGATTTCGAACAGGAAGCCGCCAACCAGAAACGGTTCGCCGACAAGAGCAGGGATTCACTGATCTGGAATGTTCCGGAGGTTTTTTTTGCTTCTTCGCGCATCATCGAGATGGAATACATTGAAAACGCGACCAGTATTTCAAACATCCTGGACTTTATCCCCGCAAAAAAACGGGATGCCAACGCCCGGCGCATCGCCTCCCGGTTTTTATACACCGTCTGCCTGCATGCTTTTGTCTACCAGGAATGCCACGGCGATCTGCACCCGGGCAATATCCTGTTTAACACCCGGGGCGACATGTATTTTGTGGACTGGGGCAATTGCCTGGACCTGAAGGAAAAATGGAAACCGCTCTGGGATTATGTTCTGGGCGCCGTTACCGCGGATGTTGCCCTGCTTACAACGGCTTTGATCAATATCAGCGCCGATCCCGAACAGAACCGGAAACGGGAATCTGAAATCAAAGAAACCCTGGCCCAGACCCTGAAAAAAAGGGACGTGACCCCGCTGAAGGGGAACTTCGTTTTTCAACTCAAAAGAGAAGGCATTGCGGGCCTGCGCCGCCGGGTCCAGGTAGTGCTGCATCTGATGTCCAATACACAGCACATGGGTCTTGTGGTTAAAAGTGAATACCTCCATTTTTCCCGCTCCCTCACCGCCATGACTGCCACGTATTTCCAGTTGTACAAGGGCATCCCCCGGCTGCTGATGGTGTTCGACGCCGTCCGGACCCTGACTCAGTTTCCCGTATCCCTGCTCCTGGATCGGATCGCGGACCGGCGATCCGCAAATTACATCCGGCTCCTGCACCGCCTCCCCCTGCTGGCAGGTTTCAGGAATCCAGCGCCCCTGTATATCAACGGCGAACCGCTCCGGCTGCCCGAACGTGTAAATTAAACAAGGAATAAGGTGACATATGCTGCATTTTTTACCGGCCCTCATACTTGGCCCGCTCTCCTCCGGCCTGCTGGTCATCAATACGATCTTATGGTTTTTCGGATTTTTTCTCTTCGGAATGCTCAAATATCTGATTCCCGTGGAAGGATTCCGGAATTTTTCCACCCGGGTGCTGATCGCCCTCGGCACGGGATGGATCGACTGCAACCGATTCATCCTCTGGCTGACCCAGAACATGGAAATGGATATCAAAGGACTGGAAAAGCTGCCCGGCAATAAAAAATGGGTCCTGATTTTCAGCAACCACCGGGCATGGGTGGATATTTTTATTCTACAGAATCTGTTCAACCACCGAATTCCATTTCTGAAATTTTTCCTCAAAGAGGAACTGCGCAAGGTTCCGCTCATGGGGTTTGCCTGGTGGGCGCTGGATTATCCCTTCATGAAACGGTATTCCAAAGAAATGCTGGAAAAACACCCGGAACTGAAAGGAAAAGACTTGGAATCCGTGAAGGAGGCATGCCAGCGGTTCAAGATCACGCCGGTTTCAGTGATCAATTTTCTGGAAGGAACCCGGTTTTCTAAGGAAAAACACCGGACAACGAATTCGCCGCATAAAAACCTGCTGCCGCCCAGGGCCGGCGGCGTGGCCATTGTTCTGTCGGAAATGGCCGGCTACCTGGCCGGCATCGTGGATGTCACCATTGTCTATGAACCCGACCGGGTGACCTTCTGGGACCTGTTTTCCGGACAGATCCGGAAAGTGACGGTACGCATCGATGTTTTCCCGGTGCCGGCCGACATTACCGCCGGTGATTATGTCAATGACCCGGTCTTTCGGGAAAAATTCCAGTTGTGGCTCAACAGCCTCTGGGTAAAGAAAGACGGGATTATCGACCAGCTCAAGTCCCAATAATTGATGGTTACGGGACCGGGAGAAATGGGACCAGATTTGTTGGAAATGCGGCGTTTCGGATTAATCAACCTTATTTGCGCGTTGGAGGCCGTCGCCGGGTCTGGGCACGGACTTTCCGGGCCGGTGGAACCTCAGGCAGAATCAGCCATTCATCGTCTGGCTCAATGCAGTCGAGTTTCCGGTCGATAAAGGCCTCGATATCCGGAAGGTAAAAAGCATCCCCGTCATCGGCGAAACTGATGGACGTGCCCTCGGCCCCGGCCCTGCCGGTGCGCCCGATCCGGTGTACGTAATCCTCCGGATCACGGGGCAGCGTGAAATTGATGACGTGATTCATGCCCTCGATATGGATGCCCCGGGCCGCCACATCCGTGGCCACCAGCACGCGGATCTTTCCCGCCTTGAAGCCGTCCAGCCGCGCAATCCGTTTCTTCTGATCAACATCCCCGGAAATTTCCGCGCAGTTGATGCCGTATCGGGTCAGTTTTCCGGCCAGGCGGGCGACCTCGTCCTTGCGGTTGCAGAAAATCAGGACGCTTTTGAGATCCTGCTTGACGATGATATTATAGAGCAGCGCGAATTTCTCCCGGGCCGTGACGATATAGACAATCTGGTCCACGGTGCTGACCGCCACCTGTTCGGGATCGATTTCCACGGTTACGGGATTTTTGGTCCAGGCCACGGCCAGTCGGGTGATGGCCTCGGTCAGGGTGGCTGAAAAGAGCATGGTCTGCCGGTTTTCCTTGGCCGGCGTACTGTAGATGATCTTGCGGACATCCGGGATAAACCCCATGTCGAGCATCCGGTCGGCCTCATCTAAAATCAGCATTTCCACTTTTTTCAACGAGAGATCCCGCCGCCGGCTGAAATCCAGCAGGCGGCCGGGGGTTGCCACAATGATATCCACCGGGTCTCCGGCTAAAAGCCTGCGCTGCCGGTCGTAATCCATGCCGCCGAAAATGGCGATCAGTTTCAGGCTGCAATACCGGGTAAGTTGACGGGCCTCTTCCGTGATCTGGAGGACCAGCTCCCGTGTGGGGGCGATAATCAGGACCCGGGGCGTGCCGGAGTCCCTTTTCCCTTGGATGGGATTGTTGAGCATCCTGGAGATGACGGTGATCAGAAAAGCGGCGGTTTTACCGGTGCCGGTCTGGGCTCTGCCAAAGGCGTCCCTGCCGAACAGAGTGCTGGGCAGAATCTCGGCCTGAATGGGTGTGCAATAAGAAAATCCAATATCGGCAATGGCATGAAGCAGCTGTTCCGGCAGATCAAAATCGTGAAAGCGCATCCGGCCTTCCATTGGCGAAACCTTGAACATGGAGGGATCCCAATACTCTTCGGCCACTGGCACATCAGCCGCTGCTGCCTGCTCTTCGGCCTTCCGAGGCGCTTTACGGCCGGTTTTCCGAACGGTGCGTCGCTTGATTGTCGGTTTTTCAGGTTGTATGTCTATTTTCATATCTCTTCTGGTTCTCTCTTCCTGTCATAATGGAATTATAATCGCGGGCTCTGCCATCCGCTTAGACGGCTGGAGAAACACAGGATCATTTTCCGGTAAGATTATCATAAAATTCTTATTTTTCAAGATAATACCTCGATTTTGCACCGCTTGATGGAAAAAAGTGAAGAAACCATCTGGGAA
>CAYZXZ010000062.1:0-14147 GCA_964481615.1 uncultured Desulfobacteraceae bacterium
GAAATCGATTATGATAAAATCGATGCTATAAAAGGCATGAACATTACCATCGTCACTACGGCGAAAACCAACGCGGAAGGTAAGGAACTGTTGCGATTACTGGGAATGCCCTTTAGGAATTAGTCAACCGGGATCGGTCAAGGAGGATCGTTTTGGCAAAGAAATCGTTAATGATAAAAACGACGTGTAAACCGAAATTTGCGGTCCGGGAATATAACCGGTGCCCTATCTGCGGGCGGCCTCGGGGTTATATCAGAAAGTTCGGTATCTGCCGTCTCTGCTTTCGGAAAATGGCTTCAGAAGGGCTTCTTCCGGGTGTCACAAAATCGAGCTGGTGACGGCCGCGATATTTTTTAATTGACTTACGGCTGATCACGGTTCGGTTCTTTAATTTTTACCTTTAATCACGGAGTAGATGATGTCGATCACTGATCCATTGGCGGATATGCTGACCCGGGTCCGGAATGCAGGAAACGCGAAATTAAACAGCGTGGATATACCCGGTTCCAGAATCAAGACCGCCCTTGCCAATGTATTGAAGGAAGAAGGCTTTATCCGCAATTTTAAATTTATCAAGGACAACAAGCAGGGGACCATCCGCATCTACCTGAAATATGATAAGAATGAACGTCACGCCATCTACGGCCTGGAACGCATCAGCAAGCCGAGTCGGCGGGTTTATGTCAAGGGCGGGGATATCAAGCCGGTTCTAAACGGTATGGGGATTTCCGTTCTGTCGACATCTAAGGGGATATTGACGGATAAGAAGGCGCGACAGGAAAATCTCGGCGGCGAACTGCTCTGTAAAATCTGGTAACGAAGGAGAGAAACATGTCTCGTGTGGGAAAGAAACCGATTCCGATACCCGAGAAGACCAAAGTCGTCTGCACGGACAGGGTGTTGCGCGTTCAGGGAGAAAAAGGCGTTTTGACCCGGACCCTTCATCCTGATGTGGATGTGGATATATCGGATACCATGCTGACGGTGGTTATCGGTCGTCAGGACAAGAAAACCCGCGCGCTCTGGGGATTGACCCGGGCGCTCATCGCCAATATGGTCCACGGTGTATCGGCGGGGTTTGAGCGGGTGATCGAGATCAACGGGCTCGGTTATCGCGCGGAATTAAAGGGCGACGGCATTGAACTGAACCTCGGATATTCCCATCCCATTGCGTTTAAGCTGCCCGAGGGGATTAATGCCAAAATTGAAAAAAATATCATCCGGTTGTCGGGTATCGATAAGGAGTTGCTGGGATTTGCGGCGTCATCCCTCCGGCGGTTGCGTCCGCCGGAGCCCTATAAAGGCAAGGGGGTGAAGTATGCCGAGGAACAGATTCAGCGCAAAGCCGGAAAAACAGCCAAATAAGATGACGCAACAAAAAGGGTGCAATCATGGGAACCATCAACAGACGAACGCAATTGCGTGACAAGCGCAAAAAGCGGATACGGAAAAAGATATTCGGTACACCGGAGAGACCGCGTCTGACCGTGAACCGGAGCGCAAAGCATATGTATGCCCAGATTGTCGACGACACAAAGGGCGTTACGCTGGCTTCCGCGTCCACGGTGGAAAAAGAGATCCGGGAAACCCGGACGTTTGAAAACAAGTCGGCGGCGGCAAAATATATCGGGAAACTGGTCGCGGACCGGGCCGTTGGTAAAGGCATCACGTCCGTGGTGTTTGATCGGAACGGTTTTTTGTATCACGGCCGGGTCAAGGCGGTTTCGGACGGTGCACGCGAGGCGGGATTGAATTTTTAAGCATCAGACAGCATACGAAGGAGACATCCCTTGTTCAGAAAGGAAACGGAAGAGAACTTATTCATTGACAAGGTCGTGCACATCAGCCGGGTCGCCAAGGTTCACAAGGGCGGTCGACGATTCAGTTTCAGTGCGATAGTCGTTGTCGGGGACGGGCAGGGCAGTGTGGGCTACGGGCTGGGCAAAGCCCAGGAAGTGCCGGAAGCCATTCGAAAAGGTGTTGAGAAAGCCAAAAAAAGAATGCGGGCGATTTCCCTGGTCGATGGGACGATTCCGTATGAGGTCACGGGGAAGTTTGGCGCGGGCCGGGTCTTTATGAAACCGGCGGCCCAGGGCACGGGCGTGATCGCCGGCGGTGCCGTCCGCGCGGTTCTGGAAGCCGTTGGCGTGCAGAATATTCTGACAAAATGCATGGGATCCAACAATCCGCATAATGTCGTAAAAGCCACGATAAAAGGGTTGAGCGAACTTCAGACCCGTGAGACCGTGGCGGCAAAACGGGGACTCAAGGTCGAAGACCTGGCGGTCTTGTAAAAACGTCAAAAGGGATAAGAACGTCATGACTGGAGTTTTAAAAATCACGCTGGTCAAAAGCATGATCGGAAGGCCGGAAAAGCACCGGAAGGTGTTGCGGGGAATGGGACTGGCAAAGCTGAACCGTGCCGTGGAACTGGTGGATACGCCGTCTGTGCGCGGCATGATCAACAAGGTGTCGCACCTGGTCAAGATGGAGGAAATGTCATGAAATTGAATGAGTTGTCACCATCTGAAGGCGCCAGGACTTCCCGGAAGCGACTTGGCAGAGGGCCGGGTTCGGGGTTAGGGAAAACCTCGGGGCGCGGCCATAAGGGGCAGGGGAGTCGATCCGGCGGCAGCATCCGCGCCGGTTACGAGGGCGGCCAGATGCCTATTCATCGCCGTCTGCCCAAGCGCGGTTTCACCAACATATTCAAAAAAATTTCCGCGGTGGTCAATGTTGGCGATCTCAAGCGGTTTGAAAGCGGCGCCGTAATTGGTGAAGCTGTTCTCCTATCTTCGGGCATCGTCAAGGGTAAATATGATCATGTCAAGCTGCTGGCAAAGGGGGATATCGATTATCCCATAACCGTGAGAGTCGACGCCGCCAGCCAAAAGGCGATTGAAAAGATCGAAGCGGCCGGCGGCAAGGTAGAGGTGACGGCATAATGGCGATTACAGGCGGCGGGGTTGCCAATATATTTAAAATTCCGGAATTAAAGCGGAGAATACTGATCGCGCTTGCTTTTCTGGCGGTTTACCGGATCGGTGTGAATGTCCCTACGCCCGGCGTGGACAGTGAAGCCCTATCCGCGTTCTTCGCCCGTCACCGGGACACGATTTTTGGTATTTTTGACATGTTTTCCGGCGGAGCGCTGGAAAATTTTTCCGTTTTCGCCCTGGGCATCATGCCCTATATCAGCGCGTCGATTATCCTGCAACTTCTGACCGTCGTCATTCCTCACCTGGAAAGGCTGAAAAACGAAGGAGAGCAGGGAAGAAAGAAAATCACCCAGTATACCCGTTACGGGACCATTGTTTTGAGCATCATCCAGGGATTTGGCATCAGTATCGGGCTGGAGAGCATGCAGGGCCCAGGCGGTATTCCGGCGGTCATGGATCCGGGATGGGCATTTAGGCTCATGACCATGATCACCCTGACCGCGGGCACGGCCTTTATTATGTGGCTGGGGGAACAGATCAGCGAGCGGGGCATTGGAAACGGCATTTCACTGATCATCTTTGCCGGCATCGTGGCCCAGCTTCCGGCCGCCATCGGCAATACGTTTAGGATGCTGTCCACGGGCGAAATGGCGATTTTCGTGGCCATTGTCCTGGTGTTTCTTATGGTGGCCGTGGTGGCCTTAATCAATTTTATGGAACAGGGGCAGCGTCGGATTCCCGTGCAATATGCCAAACGGGTGGTGGGCCGCAAAATGTACGGCGGCCAGAGCACCCATCTGCCGCTCAAGATCAACACCGCCGGCGTCATCCCGCCTATATTCGCGTCATCGTTGATCATGTTCCCGGCGACCATTGCCAATTTCTTTCAGGAAGTGACCTTCATGCAGTATGTAACCGCCGCGCTGCGGCCTGGGTCCATCGGTTATGAAGCGCTTTATGTGGGGTTTATCTTTTTTTTCTGCTATTTTTACACGGCCATTGTTTTTGATCCGGCCAAGGTGGCGGAAAATTTAAAGAAATATGGTGGTTATATTCCGGGTATCCGTCCGGGCAAACGCACGGCGGATTATATCGACAGGGTCTTGACCCGGATCACGTTCGGCGGCGCCCTCTATATTTCAGCGGTGTGCGTCCTGCCGTCGATATTGATGACGCAGTTTAATGTACCGTTTTATTTCGGCGGGACGGCCCTTCTGATTGTCGTTGGGGTGGCCATGGATACGGTTAGCCAGATTGAATCGCATCTGATTACGCGCAATTATGAAGGATTTCTTGCCACTGGACGGATCAAGGGCCGGCGGTAGACATAAAGGGAGTATTGAATGGCAAAAGAGGAACCGATAAAGGTTCAGGGCAAGGTGGTCGAGACCCTGCCCAATGCGATGTTTAAGGTGGAACTGGAAAACAAGCACCAGGTTCTTGCCCATATTTCCGGCAAAATGCGGATGCATTTCATCAAGATTTTGCCGGGGGATAATGTTACGGTGGAATTGTCGCCCTATGATCTGACGCGGGGCAGGATCACCTACCGGGTTAAATAATACAGCAAAGCGGTAACGACCGACAGGGTCGGCCAGCGGGGTGGATGTTATGAAAGTCAGCGCATCGGTTAAAAAAAGATGTCGGAACTGCAAAATCATCAAGCGCAAAGGCGTTGTAAGGGTGATCTGCGTAAATAAGCGCCATAAGCAACGCCAGGGTTAACGCACTTAGTAAGGAGGCAAAGTTGGCAAGAATTGCGGGGGTTGATTTACCGAGAGGTAAACGTATCGTTATCGGTTTGACTTATATTTACGGGATCGGACGGTCCACGTCCAGTGCAATACTTACGCGGCTCGGAATCGATGAAAACATCCAGACGAATGATCTTTCGGATGTGGATGTCAATCAGATCCGCAAGGCCATCGATCATGAACTCAAGGTCGAGGGGGAACTCAGGACGGATGTTTCCATGAATATCAAGCGACTCATGGACTTGGGGTGTTATCGCGGCCTTCGTCATCGCCGATCCCTTCCGGCTCACGGTCAGCGGACAAAAACCAACGCCCGTACACGCAAAGGACCTAAACGGGCCGCGGTCAAGAAAAAAGGCGCCGCCACCAAGAAATAGTCATTTATCACTAGGGGCATAGAATCCATGGCAAAAAGAAAACAGGTCAAGAAAAAGGTCAAAAAGAATATCTCAAACGGGGTGGTGCATATCCAGTCCACCTTCAACAACACGATTGTGACGATTACGGATCCTATGGGGAATGTGCTTTCCTGGTCCAGCGCCGGCATGAACGGATTTAAAGGCTCGCGGAAAAGCACGCCGTTCGCCGCCCAGCTGGCATCCGAAACAGCCGCCAAAAAAGCGATGGAGCATGGTCTGAAAAATGTTGAGGTTTTGGTCAAGGGGCCGGGGCCGGGACGTGAATCCGCTCTCAAATCCCTTCAGGCGGCGGGTCTTTCCGTTGTCATGATCAAAGACGTCACCCCCATACCGCACAACGGATGCAAGCCCAAAAAACGCCGTCGGGTTTGATGCTCACTCTATAGGGGAATCACAGATAATTCAATTGTAAACATGGGAGGATCAGATTGTCACGGTATCGAGAGTCTGCATGCCGGCTGTGCCGGCGCGAGAATTTGAAGTTATATCTGAAAGGCGACCGTTGCTATTCAGATAAGTGCGCCTTTGACCGGCGGAGCTATCCTCCGGGCCAGCATGGCCAGCGCCGTGGCGGTAAAATATCCGATTACGGTCTTCAGCTCCGGGAAAAGCAAAAGGTAAAAAGGACTTACGGTCTTTCTGAAAAACAGTTCAAGCTCACCTTTGAAAGAGCCGATCGCCGGAAAGGGATCACCGGGATCAATCTGCTCGTAATGCTGGAGCAGCGTCTGGACAATGTCGTTTACCGGATGGGCTTTTCCAATTCCCGCAACCAGGCCCGCCAACTGGTCCGGCACAGTCATTTTCTGGTTAACGGCAAAAAGGTCGATATTCCATCCTATCAGATCCGACCAGGGGATGTCATTGAAGTTCGGGAAAAAAGCAAAAATATTCAAATGATTACAGATGCCGTTGAAGCGGTTGTCCGGCGCAGTATGCCCCAGTGGATCGAGCTGGACAAGGAAAAGATGAGAGGCACGATCAAGGGCCTGCCGGTACGCGAGGATATTACCATGCCGATCCAGGAGAACCAGATCGTCGAGCTTTATTCCAGATAGCGCCGTTCGGTCCGGAAACATCGACCGGCAAAGACTTCCAAAAGGGGTTCTGGCCGGCCTCTGTTTTCGTGCTGATGAAATACCCGTTGGTTTATCGGGTATACAAATTCATTTGGAGAGAGGACATGTCATTAAAGGAACTCGCATATATGAACTGGCGGGATATGATTATGCCTGAGAAGGTTCAGGTAGACACCCAGACGCCGACATACGGAAAATATGTCTGGGAACCGCTGGAACGGGGATACGGCAACACCATTGGCAACGCTCTGCGGCGCATTATACTCTCTTCCATCTGCGGATCTGCGATTGTTTCCGTCAAAATCGACGGCGTTATGCATGAATTTTCCACCATCCCCGGGGTTCTGGAGGATGTATCGGAAATTATATTGAATCTGAAAAACGTCCGGGTAAAAATGGAAGACTCGGAACCCCGGACCATTGAAATCAGTGCGTCCGGAGAAGGTGTCGTGACCGCCGGCGATATTGTCAGCGGGGACGGTCGCGTAGAGGTCATGAATCATTCCCAGCATATCGCCACGCTTTCACAGGGCGCTAAATTGATGATGATCATGACGGTAAAAGCGGGCAAAGGCTATCTGCTGGCTGAGGTAAACAAGGATGCTGACGCGCCCATCGGGACCATACCCATTGACGCGGTGTTTTCTCCCATCAAACGGGTCAACTACACCATCGGAAACGCCAGGGTGGGTCAGAAAACCGATTATGACAAATTGACCCTGGAAGTCTGGACGGATGGTGCGGTTGCTCCCCGGGATGCCATTGCATATGCGGGCAAGATTCTAAAGGAACAGATGGACTGTTTCATCCATTTTGACGAGGAGCAGGCCCCGCCGGCGCCGAGACGCCAATCGGGAGATGCAAAACCGAAGATCAATGATAATTTGTATCTTGATGTGGATGAACTTGAACTTTCCGTTCGGAGCGCCAATTGTCTGCGCAATGCCAACATCACCAAAATTTTTCAACTGGTTCAGAAAACCGAGCCAGAAATGCTCAAAACGAAAAATTTCGGCCGAAAATCACTTAATGAAATCAAAGAATTACTATTGGATTTGGGCCTTTCACTCGGTATGAACGTGGAAGGTTTTGAACTGCCCGAAGACGATATCGAGGAGGAGGAAAGCGATTCATGAGACATCGAAAGAGCGGCGTAAAACTCAATATGACCAGCAGCCACCGGGATGCCATGTTCCGGAACATGGCCACATCGCTTTTCAAGCATGGCCGGATCAAGACCACAGATGTCCGTGCCCGGGAGCTTCGCCGTTGGGCGGATCACCTGATCACCCTTGCCAAACGCGGGGATCTGCATGCCCTGCGACAGGTCCTGTCCGTTCTCCGGGAAAAGGATGTGGTACACAAGCTCTTTAAGGAAGCCGGCCAGCGCTATGCCGACACCAACAGCGGTTATACCCGCCTGACCAAACTCGGCCCTCGTAAGGGCGATGCCGCTGATCTTTCCCTGGTGGAATTGGTCGGCCAGCCCCTGGTCGTGGATGAGACAAAACCGTCTACGGAGAAAAAAACAAAAAAGGCCGGTGCCAGCAAGGAAAAGAAGGACAAAACCACAAAAAAGTCGTCGAAAGAAAAAGCCGAAACATCATCGGAAACAACGGAATAACCCGTTTAACGGTTTTAATTTAAGGGTCAGGGCCGCACAATTGACAGAAAGAGTATTGCTTTCTGAATTGTGCGGCCCTGACCCTTTTTTGTTTTTTTAAGTTTACAATTCGGCGGTCGTGGGATAGCATCGGCCCCTGTGGATGCGCCCAAGCGTTCAAACGGGGTCTGTTGCCAAAGGGACCGGTTTTGCTGAAAAAGCAGGACAACCGTGGCATGCATCGAAAAGAAAGATGGGTTGCGGGGAGTTATTATAACCCATGTTGTTCTGGCGCGCCTGGCAGGATTCGAACCTGCGGCCTACGGATTAGAAGTCTGAAAAAATAGCCTTTCACAGCCTTTCACCTGCCTACACAAGAAAACATCCGAAAGTAAATATTCCCTTGACTTTCCTATATTTCCAGCTTAATTTACATTCATGAACCGTCATAAATGCAAATTTAATTTCACTGGAAATCTTGGCACTATGTTGGCACTGTTTTTTAAACGGGGACCAGATGGGGACCTGACCGGGGACCTTATGAAGGATTATCCGCACACAAAAAACAGGTTGGCACTATATTGGCACTGCCTTTTTTTAGGGGGGAACCGTCATGACGAAATATCAATTTTTCAGCACCAGCACACCCGGCGTTAGATACAAGGAACACCCGACGCGGAAGCATGGCAAAACCCCGGATAAATATTTTGTGATTCGATACCAGCGCGACGGCAAGACCTGTCAAGAAGGCCTGGGATGGGCTTCAAGGGAAAAAATCACGCAAGCAAAAGCGGCGGAAGCGCTGGCGGAAATCACGGCAAATATCCGAAACGGGACCCGGCCGCAATCCCTGGCGGAAAAGCGGCAAATGGAACAGGAACGCCGGGACGCCGAAGCACAGGAAAAAGAACGGCAAGCGCTTGAATCAGCACAGGCGGAAAAAGATAATTTGACCTTTGCGGAAGTCTGGCCGCATTATTTCGAACTGGCCGAAAGCACAAAAAACCCCCGAACCGTCACCACGGAAAAAATAGCCGTTGAAAAATGGCTGTTGCCTTCCATCGGCAAAAAACGCCTGTCCGATATTGTCGCGCTGGACCTGGAACGGATAAAAAAGAAAATGCTGGACGCCGGGCGCGCGCCACGGACGGTTGAATATTTAATGGCAATGACACGGCAAATATTTAACTACGCGCGCGACAATGGCCTTTTCACCGGGGAAAACCCGGCGCGCAAAGTCAAAAAATTAAAATTCGACAATAAACGGCAAAGGTTTTTAACACTGGCCGAAGCTGAAGACCTTTTGAAGACCTTGAGGGAAAAAAACGAAAATTTGCATGATATGGCCTTGTTAAGCCTTCACACCGGCGCGCGCTTTGGGGAACTGGCCGGGCTGGAATGGGTTGACCTTGATTTTAATGACGGCCGCATGACGTTTATGGATACGAAAAACGCCGATAGCCGAACCGTTTACATGACCGGACCCGTCAAGGAAATGTTGGAACGCCGGAAGCACACGGCGGACAAATCCGACATGAAAACGCCTTTTGTTTTCCCTGGTCGGTATGGGCAAAAGATTAAAGACATTTCCAGAGACTTTGACCGGATCATTTCAGAACACACCACCTTAAACACCGGGATCACGGACCGGCGGCAAAAATTCACCTTCCACAGTTTGCGACATTCGGCGGCAAGCTGGCTTGCACAGAACGGAACGCCGTTGATAGTTATTCAGCGGCTTTTAGGACACAAAACGGCGGCGCTGACGGAACGTTACAGCCACCTTTCACCGGCAAACCTTCGGGCCGTCACCGCTGTTTTTGAACAGGCGACCGTGGACCGGGAAGCGGCGGACGTGATACCGCTGACCGGCAACAGACAAACATGACCCTTGGAATCACCAATGACTCAAAAAGATAAGTTACATGAGAAAATAAAGAATAATCCGGCAAATGTCAGATTTGATGACGCTTTACAATGGCTTTTGTCCTGGGGATTTACCGAAAGAGACGGGAAAGGCAGCCATATCATTTTAACGCATCCCGACTACAGCGGGAAATTGACGCTTCAGAGCGTAAAAGGCATGGCGAAGGCATACCAAATAAAACAGGCATTGAAAGCAATTAAGGAAATCACCCATGAATAAAACATTTTATCCGGCAATCGTTTTTTACAGCGCTGAAGACAAAGGTTATATTGCCAAAGCGGTTGACTTGAAAGGCTGTTCGGCTTTTGGGGAAACACCGGAAGAAGCATTGAAAGAATTCGAAACGGCCGTTGAATTATGGCTTTCGGTTGCGAAAGACGATTGCGCGGAAATCCCTGCACCGTCACCCATTACCGTTTTTGGTTAAACCTATACCCGGCATAGGCGGCGGCTGATCACCGTCACCGAAACGCGGCCTACCCTGGGCCGCTTTGCCGGGATCACCACCAGGGACCGGCGAAGGGAACCGGAAATGATTGACCAGACTTTTAAAGACACGGCCGCGCGGTATGCTGGAAAAGAAACACCGGCCGCATTTTCGGAACTGATAGATGGCGCGCCGGCCTTCATGTTGACCCTTGACCTGACCCGGACTGCGCTATTTCCACGCCTGGGAAGCAAACACACCGCACCGCACGCCTTTGATTTTTACCAGTTGACCGCATACCGGGAAACGCTTTTCAAGCTGCACCTGGCGGCGTTAAACATGGCTTACCTTTGCACCCTGGCGGATGTTTATAAAAGACCGCTGGCGGACCTGCACACCGTAGAACTTGACCAGAAAAACGACTTTCAGGCGGCGCGGCGGCTGCTGGAAAAATTCGAAATCACCGGCGCGGCCTTTCGGGAACGGTTGAACACACCAGGGGGCCACCAGACGGCGGCGGACCTGTTTTTTCAAATCACAGCGGAACCATTGCCGGCTGACCCGATAGACGGCGCGGCGGCGCTTTACTGCTGGAACGGTTTTTTTATGGCCGATGGCCTGCACCGTTTGCCGGATGAGTGGCTAAACCGGATCACGGCGGCGGCGCTGGAACGGACCGGCGAAGCGGCGGACATGAAAAAACAATGGTTTGAAAAAATAATGACCGCGCTTGACCGGCGAAACTTAAAGGCTGGCAAAAAAAAAGACTATGGCGGATTTATTGCGGCTGTTATGGATCTGGAACGCCGGGGCCTGCCTGTTACGAAAACATGGAACGGACGCCGGTTGTTTTGCGCGAAAAAGATTTTTCGGGAATTGACGAACCACCACACAAAGCACCTGACGGCAAGGGAACGGCGGGAAGTTTCCGGCGACATTTTAATTTTTAATGTGTTATGCCGGAATAATCCGTTAAAAATTCAGGCGGGGAATCAAACCTTTCACGTCTTCATTGAAAAAACGGCCGATGATATAGCTATTTTGCAATGGGACGGCGACTTTGACGAAATCCGATTGAAAATTGAATCATTTCAAAATCATATATTAAAACGCATGACACCCCGCTAAAAAAAAATTCAGCACCCTGCAAAAAACTACAACAGAAACGCCGTTTTTGTTGAAAGCACTATGGTTTAATTGACCTAACAGTTAATTAAACCTTTTTTTTTGCGAGGGACACTATGAATTTAAAACCACACGCCGAAACCACCTGGGAATCAATCGCACAAGAAAACGCCTGGCCTGACCCTATCCTTTTAAAGAACATGACGCCGGACCGTTTGCCGGGGTTCCCTTATTCACGCGGCGGCTTTAGAAACCGCGTTACGGGTAAAGACGCCGACGTTTACCTGACGGACCGTTTGTTTTCCATCGGCAAATTTCCGGCAATCCGACGCGCTGATCTTGTGAACTGGCTTGACGGCCGGACTACCAGCAAACAGGCGGCATAAATGGCGCTTTGCGAATCATGCGGCACCTGGTTTGATGACGGCGGCGAAGATTGGAAAACGTTGTGTTTACGCTGTTGGAAGGCAAAAAAACGCCGGGAAAGCGGAAGTCAAGACGCCGTTGACTACTGGCGGACCCGATGCCACCGGGCCGAAAAACGCATTTTTGAACTGGAACTGTCACGGGAAGCGGCGAAACCTTCCGACGCTATCCTTGACGGCCTACGCGAACACCTGAAAACCCTTGTTTTCTGCTGTCACCCGGACCGAAACGGCGGCGATGCACGCGCCACGGCCGCGACACAATTTTTATTATCAATTCGGGAATTATTGCTATGACTGGACGCTTGACCCTTATCACCAGCACAAACCCGGCCGTTATTACGAAATCGTTTCACCTGGACCCTGACGGCACCCTGATAAAGACACTAGGCGGACCGCTGGTTGACGGCATAGCCGAAGTCAAACCCTTCACCGGCCTTGAAGACCTGACCGCGATGATTCACGGCATGGGACCCGCACAGGCGCTTTGTTACGGCTTACCGACGCATGACCGCGCGCGGATTGTTACACAAAAGGCGCTTGCGGCTGCACAGCCCAAACGAAACGGCGGACCGCCTGTCATAGCACGGACACGGGAATTTTTTAAGTATGCGGCGGCACCGGGAATTTTCCCGATAGACTGGGACGGCACGGAAGCACAAACCACCGATGAAATTCGGCAAACCCTGGTTGAGATTGCACCGGAACTTGAAGCGGCACCGATGCTTATTTTTACTTCGGCTTCATCCGGCATATACCACGGCCGGGAAATGTTGCGCGGCTTGACCGGCTGGCGCTGTTTAATCACGGTTGCGGATGCTTCGGACGCACCACGCGCCGGGGACGCGCTTTTTAAAAAGTCATGGCTGAAGGGATACGGCCGGATATGCGTTTCTATAAGCGGCGCGCAACTACCGCGCGGACCCGTTGACCTGGCCGTTTATCAACCGGAACGGCTTGACTTTGTTTCCGGCGCGAACTGCAAGGCACCGCTTGAACAAAAACGGCCGGATGCCACCTTATATAATAAGGATGCCGAACCTTTTGACAGTAAAAAAATCAAATCCCTGACGCCTTCGGAACTGCTGGAATATGAAAGACTTGTTTCCGATGCGAAGCAAGACACGGCGGCCGAAGCGCAAGAAAAGCGCGCGGCATGGACCGAAAGTCGCATTGAAACCGAAATTAAGGCGCGGCCGGATGCCGCCGAAGAAGACAAACGGAAGATCCGGGATAAATGGAAAGGCGCGAGGGATCACCAGACCTTACACGCCGACTTTGAGCTTGAAACCCTGGAAGGCGAAAGCATCTCCGTTGAAACCATTCTGTCAAATCGCGATAAATACCATCTGCAATACATCAAGGACCCGTGGGACCCTGGCCTTAGACCACGCGCAAGGTTGCACCTGCTGACGGCCGGACGGCCTTATTTATGGCCGTTTTCAGAAAATCGACGCTACACCCTGACCCTAACGCGCAAGAAATTTCACATCACGCCGGGCGGCCGATGCGATATTGTTGCCGGCCTGCTCAAGACCGCGCGCGAAGACGGCACCTTGTTTTTGCGCGGCGGCGAGGTTGTAACCGTCAACGATGCCGGGGACCTGATACCGCTTGACGGGCTGGCGCTGCAATACAAACTCGACGGGCTGGCCGCTTGTCAAAGATTCGACGCGCGCCCCAAAACATGGAATCCGGTTGACTGGCCTAAAAAATACGCGGATGGCTTCGCGGTTGAGGCGCGTTTATCAGGCGGACTTCCTGAACTGGCCGGAATAATCACACACCCGACCATCGAACCGGGAACCGGCCGGATTATCGACCGAGACGGATACGACACGCGGACCGGCCTATTGTTGCGCCTGGCGGCGGATACCTGGCCGGACATACCCTCGCACCCGGACCCGGAAACCACCAGGAAGGCGGCGGAAAAATTGCTGCACCCTTTCCGACATTTCCCTTTTGCGACCACGGTTGACACCGGCGTTTTTCTGGCCGCGCTGTTTACGGCTGTTATTCGGCCTTTACTGGACACGGCACCGCTTTTCATGATCGACGCCACCGGACCAGGAACCGGGAAAAGTCTTCTTGCACGATGCTTGGCGCGCCTTATCGGCCTACAATACCCAGCCGTTTTTCCGTTTTCAAACGACGAAAACGAAATCAGAAAGCGGCTGCTGTCCATCTTCCGGCAAGGCGTCCGGATGGTTGTCATGGATAACATCGCCGGCGCCTTGCAATCAGAAAGCCTGTGCGCGACTTTGACGTCCCCTTACCTTGAAGACCGCATTTTAGGCGCTTCACAAATTCTTAAAGCACCTACAAACGCGCTGTTTGTGGCGACCGGAAACAATATCCGGCCTGCTGCTGACCTGACCCGGCGAACCCTGAAAAGCCGTCTTGACGCGCAAATTGAAAAGCCGTGGACCCGAACCTTTGAAGAAAATCC
>CAYZXZ010000063.1:0-14015 GCA_964481615.1 uncultured Desulfobacteraceae bacterium
GTGGCGCAGGCTGTCTTCGGCGTCCCGTGTCCGGCCGGCGCGCGCCTGGCACAGCCAGGGGAATTCACCAAACGGGCGTTTCTTGGCGGCCGGATCGATCTGACCCAGGCCGAGGCGGTGGCCGACATCATCACAGCCCGGTCCCAAAGCGCGCTGGACATGGCCATGTCCCAGATATCGGGGCGGATGAAGCGGATCATTCACACCCTCAGGGATCGCATGCTCGATATCCTGGTCTGCATGGAGGCCGCCATCGATTTTCCTGATGATGTCGCCGAAACGGATAAGCCCGCAGATTACGCCGATCGCCTGGATCCGGGCATTCTTTCAGCGTTGAATGAACTTGTGCAGGCGCATGCCGCTGAAAATTTTCTGCGGGATGGATTTAAAATCGCCATCATCGGCGGCCCCAACGTGGGCAAGTCAAGTCTCTTCAACCGCCTGCTCGACCGCGACCGGGCCATCATCAGCGACACACCCGGTACGACCCGGGACTTTATCGAGGATTCCATTGTGATGGACGGGATTCCAGTCATCCTCACGGATACGGCCGGGATTCGGGAAAATCCCGGCCTGCTTGAGGGAATCGGCATTGAAAAAGCGTGGCAGACCATCGAAACGTCGGACATGGTCCTTTTTGTCATGGACGCCGGATTTTTTGTGACCGCCGCAGACCTGGAGCGTTTTGAACGATTGAATGCCAAAAAAGTAATTCTGGTAATCAACAAGATGGATCTGCCGGAAGCCGATATCCGTTTTGTTTTGCCACGGCAATGGGCGGATGCGCCTTGCGCCCGCATTTCCGCCCTGCAAAATTCGGGAATCGACGTGTTGAAGCGTCTGATTACCACGATTTCATCTGTGCCCCTTTCGGACCGGCGGGATCGCATCGTGCCCAACCTGAGGCAAAAAAAGCTTCTGGAAAAAACGATGGCTGCGGTTTCGGAGGCGGCAGTCGGCCTGCGGCGGAGAGATCCCGTCGAACTGGCCTGCATCGATCTCAAAAGCGCCATTGACTCACTTGCGGAGGTTGTCGGCGACAATATCCGGCCCGATGTGCTCGATTGCATTTTCAGCCGATTCTGCATCGGGAAATAACGATTTGCGAGTACAGTAAAAGCCGTCAAAATTGACCGGCCGATGTTCCACGTGGAACATCGGCCGGCGACGACAAATGGATAATCAAGGAGAATGATCCCATGAATATAGACCTGAAACCGTTTTTTGAAAAGTATGAAACGGTCGTGAGTCACGTCGATACCGCATTTCAACGGGTGAAGGACCGTTATCCCGACGAAGTGAGATGCGAACCCGGCTGTGCGGACTGCTGTTATGCGATGTTCGACCTGACACTGATCGAAGCCTTATATCTGAATTATCAGTTCAACAGAAAATTTTCAGGTGCGGACCGGAGCCGGCTTCTTGAAAAAGCCGATAAAACGGACCGCCAGACCTATAAAATAAAAAAGGCCGCCTATGAGATGAGCCGGGATGGGATAGACGATGAATCCGTGATGAAGGAAATCGCCCTGAAACGGATACGGTGTCCGCTGTTAGACGATGAAAACGGGTGCGAACTGTATGCGTATCGGCCCATCGCCTGCCGGTCCTACGGCATTCCCCAGGCCATAGGCGGAAAAGGCCATACCTGCGGTCTTTCAGGATTTGATCCGGGCAAGGCTTACCCGTCGATCAATCGGGACATCACCCATGATCAACTGGCGGCGATCTCGGCGGTGCTTGTCCATGCCATCGGATCAAAGTACAGCGGATTGACGGAACTTATGGTGCCGGTTTCAATGGCATTGATCACCGAATACGACGATGCCTATCTCGGAATAAAAACGGAAGATCAATCGGAAGGAAAAATCAACGAGCGCGAGGAAAAATGACCGACATTTCGAGAGAAGAAGAAGTCCGAAAGCGCGCCATTTTTGATGGCATGTCGCCGCGTCGGCAAAAGCAGATCATGAAAAGGGGCTATGACAGATGGGATCCCTTTGTCCTGCCCAAGGATCCCATCGACATTCGTCAAGACAGAACAAAGCGGACCAGCCAGGCCCTGATACGGGAATTTCTTCAAAACCGACCTTCAGAAGGATACAGCAATGAATACGGCCGAGGTGCTTTTGAGCTCTGCATGGGGATCGTCAATGAAGATGAGCGTTTTATGGGAATGTATGATTTTGCCTGCTGGTACCGCGAACTGCTCAGAAAAGAAGGATATGAGGACAGGTAACATCGAACTCGTATAAAAATGATGGTTGCGCCGGAAAAAACGACCCAGCAGGAGGCTCCTGAATAGACGATTTGGGGGGCGGCAGAGGCACGGCATTGCCTTTGTCGCAATCGTCGAATTTTGGGGCGCTCAGAGAGTTTCGCCGTGTGGGCCGCCGAAAAACCCCCTTCCTGCCCACCGGGACGTCGTCAACGATGAAGCCACCATACCAGAACCGGCAGCAGGCTGACGATGCAGATGATCAGAATGCCGGGCGGTGATGCATACGCCGCATACCAGGGAGCGCCTTTTTTTCTGTTGGCCCTGACTTCGGCTAGAAACCAGTTTCCCATCATTCCCGCTGCCGCCAGTATGGCGCAGGCCTTGATCACGTCAAGAAGCAGTGACACGTCCCTATTCTCCTTTCCTTAAAATTTCGCCCGCCCGGAAGCCGGACCATCACCCCTAGGCCGCCCATCGAATCGTGCATGTCTCTGCAAACGTTGCTCCGATATCCCGAAGGGCCGAGATGGCGGCCGCATCCAGATGCCGGTCATTCGTCTTAAAATATTGCGGGTTCAGCACGTGGCCGTCAATGTATTGAACCTGTTGAAGCACATACCGCCTGGTCCCTTTGATAATCTTTCCGATGGCGCGCACGGCGTCCGCATCAACGATGGATTTAATGCAGGTTGTGCGGAACTCATGGTCCAGTCCAGAGGCGAGAATAAAACGGGCCGATTCGCGGATATGATCAGGATCAACGGCTTTTGCGATCACGGGAACATAACGGTCCGGATCGGTTTTTAGATCCATGGCGATATAATCGATCCCCCCCGAGCTGATGAGTTTTTCCACCACTTTCGGCCGGCTGCCGTTGGTGTCGATTTTAACTGAAAAGCCCATGTCCTGAATCCGTTTGCAGAAATCGAAGAGATCATCCTGAAGGGTCGGTTCGCCACCGGTAATGACTACGCCGTCGAGCCAGGTTTTTCGTTCGGACAGGAATGCGAAAATTTCCTGCTCGAAAACCGGCGACTGCGGCTGGCCCGACCCGACAAGCTGCGGGTTGTGGCAATACGGACAGCGGAAATTACACCCCTGAGCAAACAGAATACAACTGATTTTTGACGGATAATCAATGACAGATGTCTTTTGAATACCGCTAAAGATCATGATCAGTGCATCGACCGGATTTTTTGAATATCATAGGTTTTTCGAATGGAAAACTCGGATTGTTTGCCGTTGTTCCACTGACTCACCGGTCGTAGATATCCCACGATGCGCGAATAAACTTCCGTGGGCTCATGGCATTTCGGACATTGGACATGAAGCCCGTTCAAATACCCGTGGCCGGTGCAGACGCTGAAGGTGGGAGAAAGGGTGAAATACGGAAGCCTGAAATTGGCCGTGATTTTTCGCACCAGGTTGCGCGTGGCCGCGATGTCGTCGATCTGTTCGCCCATAAAGATATGAAATACTGTCCCGCCGGTATATCTGGTCTGAAGATCATCCTGAAGCAAAAGGGCCTCGAAGATGTCATCCGTATAATTGACCGGCAACTGGCTTGAGTTGGTGTAAAAGGGATCCCCGCTGTTGCGGGAATGTGCTTCATTGGCGCAGATAATTTCCGGGTATTGTGTCTTGTCGATCATGGCCAGACGAAATGCCGTCCCTTCCCCGGGGGTGGCTTCCAGGTTGAAAAGGGTGCCGGTCTCCTTCTGGAAGGCCTCCATCCTGTCGCGCAGAAAGTCGAGCGCTTCGCAGGCGAACGCATGGCCCGCGGGTGTCCCGATATCTTCCCCGAGGAAATTTAAGCACGCTTCATTCATGCCGATGATGCCGATGGTGGAAAAATGGTTTGTCCAGTAGGAACCATTGCGTTCCTTGATGGCGCGCAGATAAAATTTAGAATAGGGATAGAGATTCTGGTCTGTGAACTGCTCTAAAACCTTGCGCTTGATGGCCAAGCTGTCTTTGGCAATATTGATCAGGGAATCCAGGCGCTGGAAGAAATCATCTCGGTTTTCGGCAAGGTATGCGATTCTGGGCATATTGACGGTGACCACGCCGATGGATCCGGTCAGGGGATTGGCCCCGAACAGGCCGCCGCCTCTTTTATGCAGTTCCCGGTTGTCCAGCCGGAGGCGGCAGCACATGGAACGCGCGTCCTCGGGCGACATGTCCGAGTTGACGAAATTGGAGAAATACGGGATGCCGTATTTTTCGGTCATCTTCCAGATGTTTTCCAGATTCGGGTTGTCCCAGTCAAAATCTGCGGTAATGTTGTAGGTGGGAATGGGAAACGTAAACACCCGTCCCCGGGCGTCGCCTTCCATCATGACTTCGGCAAACGCGCTGTTGAACATGTCCATTTCCGGTTGAAACTCGCCATAGGTCTCGCAGCGCAGTTGCCCGCCGATGCTTACCTGCGTGTCCCTGAGGGTGCTCGGCACACTAAGATCCATGGTGATATTGGTGAACGGCGTCTGAAAACCAACGCGGGTCGGAATATTGATGTTGAAAACAAATTCCTGAAGGGCCTGCTTGACTTCCTTGTATGACAGGGCGTCATACCGGATAAAGGGCGCCAGCAGGGTGTCGAAATTGGAAACGGCCTGGGCGCCCGCCGCCTCCCCTTGCAACGTATAGAAAAAATTGACGATCTGACCCAGAGCGGACCGGAGATGCTTGGGCGGCGCGCTCTCGACTTTTCCGGGAACTCCCATGAATCCGACGGTAAGCAGGTCCTGCAAGTCCCAACCCACGCAATACACGGAAAGAAGGCTCAGGTCATGGAGATGAAGGTCCCCGTTTTTATGGGCGCGGCGGACTTCGGGCGGATAAATCCGGTTGAGCCAGTATTCGGCCGTGATATCCGAGGAGATGTAATTGTTGAGCCCCTGGAGGGAATAGCTCATATTACTGTTCTCCTTGATTTTCCAGTCCAGTTTTTCCACATAGTTCTCAACGAGTTCGACATTGGCCCTGGTGGTGATGTTTCGGATCTGAGCATGCTGTTCCCGATAGATAATATAGGCTTTGGCGGTTTTATAATAGGGTGAATCGAGGAGGACGCGCTCCACAATGTCTTGTACTTCCTCGACTTCCGGCGGGTTTGTCAGACGCATCTCATGGGCTAAGGTCAGCGCCCGCAACGTGAGTTTTTTTGCCTCTTTTTCGAAAAATTCGCCGGTCGCCTGCCCCGCTTTAGCGATGGCTGCTGTGATTTTGGATGAATCGAAATCAACGATCCGGCCATTGCGCTTTTTAATGGTGGTAAACATGTAAATTCCTTATCTCCTTATCGCGGGTGGCTTTGTGAAATATTCAAACGTGATGGACTTGCAAAAAATTAAATATTGTCTGCTTTATGAGCAAAAAGAAAAAAGATTTTTACGATAACATCTGAAATGTGATTATCGAGAAAAGCGGTGGTGTCTGGGATAATAAAACTACATATTGGATCATGTCAACAAAAAAAATCAATATATGGTATTATTGACAAAAACCGTTTTCCATTCCGTCCGGTTGAATTTCCGTCAGGATGCCCTCACCCGGATAAAATCACCCGCCTCAAGGACCAGGCGGGTTCCGGGACCGCGGCCGGCTTCAAAGTAGAAAGAAAGGTTCGGTTGTCGCCACAGCGAGAACAGAGGGTGCAGCGGCGCAACCGCCGGACAGCAGACAAATCAGCGCGACAAGCCGTGCCGGATGACCAGTTCCAGAAAGTGATGCAGAATCCGGGCGGTCACGCCCCAGATGACGACATCCTGTACCGGGTAGAGCAGTTCAAATATGTCGGGCGATTTCCCGTAAAATTGGCGGGAGATATGAATATCGAGCAATTGTGAGATGGGCAGTTTAAGTATTTTTGATATTTCCCGGATGTCATGGTTGACAGGGTTTTCATGGTTATTCCAGATGCCCAGAAAAACCTCGATATCCTTGCTGGATATGGTCTGGAAATGACCGAGAGAGCCGATGCATGTCACCTGCTCCCGGGATATGCCGATCTCCTCCTCGAGTTCGCGATAAGCTGCGCCCAGCGGACCCGAATCAGAGGCGTCGATGTGTCCGCCTGGCAGGGCCACCTGGTTTGCCCAGAGATAGCCGTCGGTGTCGGCTTTTAAAACAGCCAGTATGTAAGGTTGATTGTCCCGGTTGAATACCAGCAGAAAAACGCTTGTCGGATCATAATTTTGATCCGCGGGAGGAGGCGGTGGCGGGCCGTCGCCTCCTCCCGCGGCATGAAGTTTTTTCAAAAAACCGGCATCGAATTCAGGCAGCATTGTGGTGGTTTTTCCGATATCATTTTATTTCGATTTCGAAGCATTCCCTGGTTTCTGAGGATTGCCACCTTTTTTATTTTCCAGATACGCATTGAACGTCATGTTTTTGTAACCGTCCGAATGGATGTATGTCAGCATATCCAGCATCATATCAGGCGGAATGTATCCCGGCCGGTTGCCGATGGTGGCCGCATCCTCCGCCAGGAACCATGTGTCGGGAAACTTGTTGGCCCCGTATGTCCGGGCCACGGCCGTATCAACTTCCGCGTTGATGAACATGGGAATGAAATTTTCGTTTAAATAACTGATAATCTTGGCATCCGTAAATGTATTGGCATTCATCACCTTGCAGTATTTGCACCAGGTGGTGTAAAAATGAAGAAGCCCTTTCTTTTTTTCCGCTTTCATCCGTTCAATGCCTTCCTGGTAGCCGTACCACTTGATCTGGCTGCTTTCCGAAAGCGCGGGCAGAGGCGCCGTCATCCAGGAAAGGCTGATGATAACGATGACCATGATAATTCCGTTTATTTTCAAAACCGACTCCTTATTTTTGTGTTAATATACTGAAATAAGCCTGTAAAAAAATGAAAACCCGTCCGTTAAAAGAAATACTCCGACCACGATCAGCAATGCGCCGGCCACACGGTTCACATGCCGGACAATGCGCTTGGCCTGATGAAAAAATTCAAGCATTAAATTGATAAACAACGACAGTAGGATAAACGGGATGGCCATGCCGGCGGAATAGACCGTCAGCAGTGAAATCCCCCTCCAGATGCTTTCCTGGCTGCCGGCAATGACAAGGATGGATCCGAGCAGCGGGCCGACGCATGGACTCCAGCCGGCGCCGAACGCCATGCCCACCAGAAAAACGCCCATCAGATGAAGGGGTTTTTGGGTCATGTGGAAGCGTCTGTCCATGTTTAATGCCGGGATCTGTATCCAACCGATCAGATGCAGGCCGAACAAGGTGATGACATGCCCGCCGATGATGCGGATATGGCTACGGTAAGGGTCGAGTTGCTGGCCCAGAAGTGTGGCCGACGCGCCCAGCAGGATAAATATCAGGGAAAACCCGCAAACAAAAGCGATCGTGGATATCAGCACTTTTTTTCGTACTGCGGCGGTGGTCTCGCCCAGCAGTTCATCCATGGAAAGGCCGGTGATGAAGCTGAAATACGCGGGAATCAGCGGCAGAATACAGGGGGAGAAAAACGACAATACCCCGGCGACGAATGCGGCTGAAAAACTGACGGATTCCGTAAACATAAATCTTCTGATATCATCTATAAAATTATAAGGCCATTCCTTGCCGGACGATTCAGTCGCTCAGTTCCTTGGATCGTCTGGCCGCGGCCAAGATGGCCGATACAAACGCCTGTTTTACAAAATGATCGTCTAACACCCTGATCGCAGCTTCAGTGGTACCCCCCGGTGACGTGACCTTGCCGCGCAACGTTTCAGGGGATTCCCCTCGTTGTTCCAGCAGGGCGACCGCGCCTTTGAATGTGTTGACGGTCAACTCCGCGGCCACGGCTGGTGAAAATCCCAGCTGTGTGCCGGCTGCGATCATGGCTTCGGCCAGATAAAAGCAATATGCCGGTCCCGATCCGGAAACGGCGGTAACGGCGTCCATTTCGTTTTCCGTGCAGTCGATAATCTGTCCGATGGCCGAAAGCAGTTGTCTGATGACGGCAATATCTTCGGCCGTGGCGTGACAATTTGCACAAAGCCCCGTCATGCCGGAACGAACCAGGGCCGGCGTGTTGGGCATGGACCTCAGGATCGGCAGACGGGCCTGCTTTGCGGCATCGATGTCCCGGTAAACATATTCCTCGAACATGGAAATCCGGATGCCGGCCGCAATGGAAAGGATCAATTTTCTGCCCGTTGTGTCCGCAAACAGATGCTGACCCGCCATTGCCGCCAGGACCGGTTTGATGATTTGTGGTTTGACGGCGAAAACGATAATGTCCGCGGTATCGACAATCGCGGCCTCCGATGCCAGAAGGACCACGCCGTATCGCAGGCGCAGCGCCTGAGAACGATCCCGGTTCACGTCAAAAAAAAAGATTTTTTCCGGCGCACACATACCAGCAGCCATAAGGCCGGCGATGATCGCCTCGCCCATGTTGCCAGCGCCGATAAAACCGATGTTATGATGTAAAAAAGACATCCGGACTCCTGTAGCGGAAAGGCAATTCTTCCGCTCTGTTTCTGATTCCTATCCTGAATTTGCGGTCGATGATGTATGGTTAATCCGTCGGCAACGGTATTGTCAATGATTAATCAGGGAAATGGCTTGACTTATAACGGTAATTTTATTTATTTAAAGGAATACGGCGCTGACGGCGGCTTTTTTTAAACCACGTTTTATGATATCGGTAAACTGATTATGTTGGTTTTCGCAAATTTTATCAAAGCAATCGCCCAAGTGATCGATATCGGTCTGACGGTCTTCATGTGGGTGGTGATCGCCCGCGCGATCCTGTCATGGGTCAGTCCGGACCCCTATAATCCGATCGTTCGTTTTATCAACCAGGTGACCGACCCGGTCCTGTATCAGGTTCGAAAACGGATCCCCACGGTCTTCGGAGGTATTGACGTTTCTCCCATTATTGTGTTGCTCGGTATCGTGTTTTTACGAATTTTCATTGTTGAAAGTCTGGTGGGGTTATCCATGAAGCTGGTTTGAGCCGGTACGGATTTTTTCCGACGGCCGTGCGGCAGAAATATTTCATCCCCATCAAATCCGGAGCTGTATAACTTCAATGGATGACAGGAGCTGACGATGGCGAGGATTGATGCCTTTTTTAAATTGATGAACGACCAGGGCGCGTCCGATCTTCACCTGATGTCCGGACTTCAACCGGCGCTGAGAATCCGCGGTGAAATCGAACGGATTAAATACAAGGTGCTTGACAATAATGACCTGCGGAGCATGATTTACGAGATCGCCGCGGAAGACAAGATCAAGCATTTCGAAGAAACCGGGGATGTGGATCTAGGATACGAAATTCCCGGACTTGCCCGCTACCGATGCAATTTTTTCATGCAACGCAACGGCGTGGCTGCGGTGTTTCGACAGATCCCCAATAATATCATGTCCTGCGAACAACTCGGATTGCCTTCGGTCATCGCCAAACTGGCGTCGCTTCCCAGGGGCCTGGTCATCGTTACGGGACCCACCGGAAGCGGAAAATCCACCACCCTTGCCGCCGTCATTGATGAAGCCAACCGGCTCCGCAAGGATCATATCATCACCATCGAGGACCCCATTGAATTCGTGCATGAAAGCCGGGGCTGCATCGTTAACCAGCGGGAGCTCGGGATGCATACCAAATCGTTTACCGCCGCGCTCCGCGGCGCGCTGAGGGAAGACCCGGATATCATCCTGGTGGGCGAAATGCGCGATCTTGAAACCATGTCCCTTGCCATTGAAGCGGCCAATACAGGACATCTGGTCTTCTCAACCCTTCACACCTCAAGCGCCATGAGCACCGTGGACCGGATGGTCGAGGTCTTTCCGGCGGCCCAGCAGGCACAGATCCGTTCCAACCTCTCAGACAGTATCCGGGCGGTCATATCCCAGGTGCTGTTCAAGCGCGTCGACCGGAAAGGGCGCTGCCCGGCGCTTGAAATACTGATCGCCACTCCAGCGGTGCGCAACCTCATCCGGGAGGGCAAAACCCACCAGCTCTCCTCATCCATGCAGGTGGGAAAAAAGTACGGAATGCAGCTGCTCGATGAGGCCATCATGTCTCTTTATAATAAGGGATGGATCAGTGCCGAGGATGCCTATCTGAAAGGAAACGACAAACAGCGGTTCCGGCCATTGCTGAAAACGCAGCCGTTGGATTTTACCGAAGCGTGACCCATGCCTCGCGCGCTGCGGCGTGCACGGGACAAGTCAACAGCATTGCCAATAATTTCAGAGATAATGCTATCGTAAAAAAACTTTTTGCAAAGTCCAAGGATGGGGTGACATGAAAAAGCCTGAGATTGATCATCTGTTGACCCGCATGCTCGATTCTCATCAAAGCGTCTCGGATTTGAATCTGACCGTTGGCAAACCCCTGCAGGTGGAGACATACGGACAGCTCGCGCCGGTGGATATGAACCCGCCCCTGGAGACACTGACTCCGTTTCAAACCGAAATCGTGGCGTTAAATCTTATCGGCCGGGACCGGCGCCTTACGGAAACACTGCTGCGGGAAGGTTCTTGCGACATGTCCTATACCCTGCCGGGAAAAGCGCGGTTCAGGATCAATATTTTTTCGCAAACCGGGAATTATTCCATTGTTCTGCGACAGCTCGAAACCAAGGTCCCCACTATAAAGGAGATGGGGCTTCCGGATATTTTTTATAAGATCTCGGCGGAAAAAAACGGAATCGTCATTTTCACCGGCGCCACAGGAACCGGCAAGACCACCTCGCTGGCGGCCATCCTGGAGGAAATCAACCGGACCAAGGCCGTTCACATCGTCACCCTTGAAGATCCGGTGGAATATACCCATTCGCATAAAAAAGCCACTTTCAATCAACGGGAGCTGGGCAAGGACTTCAGTTCCTTTGCCACCGGCCTGCGGGCCGCCCTCCGCCAGGCGCCCAAGGTGATCCTAGTGGGGGAAATGCGGGACCGGGAAACCGTTGAAATCGGTCTGTCTGCGGCCGAAACCGGGCACCTGGTGCTGGCCACCCTGCATACCGTGGATGCCGGTCAGACCGTCAACCGGATTCTCGGCATGTTCGCCACGGAAGAAGAAAACCAGATCCGTATCCGGCTTGCCGATACGCTGCGCTGGGTGGTTTGCCAGCGGCTGCTGCCCAAACAGGGCGGAGGGCGGGTTGCGGTTTTCGAGATTCTGGGCACCAGTCTGCGGGTCAAGGATGCGATTCTCCACGGCGAATCCGAGGGGAAAACTTACTACGACATGATGGAAGCGGGCAAAGCCTTTGGATGGACGACTTTTGACAATTTTATCATCGGGCTTTTTGAAAAAGGGCTCATCACCGAGGAAACCGCCATCGGATACGCGTCCCGCCGCTCCATTGTGGGACGGGGCATTGATCTCATCAAGAGCGCCCGGGGTGAATCCACCAGCGCCATCGACAAGCTTGAAATCGACGGCGGGTATGAGAAAAAAATAACCAAGTTTTAATAACTGATGGAAAGTGCGGGGCGCTTATGGAAATTTCATGCAACAAGTGCAAAGGCCGTTTCAATGTTCCGGATGAAAAGCTGCCGGAAGGCAAGGTGGCTTCCATCCGATGCCCGAAATGCAAAGGTAAAATCGTCATTGACCTGACGGCGGAAGGCTCCGGCGCGCCGGAGCCGGCCTGGACCAAAACGCAAGGATTCGATTTTGACGATGGCGCGGATGACAATGAATACAATTCAGACGAACGCCCTTTTGACTTTCTGGAAGAAGAAGGAAAAACCGCCATTATCTGCGAAAAAGATCCGGTCATCGTCAAGGCCATCAAGACCGTCCTGGATATTATGGAATACAGCGTGACCGTAGCCGAAAGCATGCGGGACGCCCTGCGGAAAATGAAGTACCATGCCTATGACATGGTACTGATCAATGAAACCTTTGACGCGCCCGACCCGGAATCCAACGGCATACTGATTTACATGGAACGGCTCCAGATGGATGCCCGGAGAAACATTTTCGTGGGATTGCTGACTCGGCGGTTTGCCACCATGGACAACATGGCCGCTTTTTTAAAAAGCGTCAATATCACCATCAATATGAATGATATTGATAAAATCGACCGGATTCTGGGGCGCGGCATCAGCGAGTTCGAGCTCTTTTATGCCATTTACAAGGACAGCGCCAAAAAAATGGGGGTCGCTTGAAAAAGGACCCGGCCATGCCACAGAGCGCCTATACGTGCAACGATTACCGGCAGGAAATGATCCTGCTTTCCTTGAGCCGCCGGCTGTCGGACGCCGATCTGCCGGAATCGGAAAAGGAACTGTTGCGCTGTCAGATCAATAAAATTGAAGCCGATCTCAAGATGTCCTGAAAGCCCCCTCCTTTTCTTTTCCATATTCTATTTTGCATTCAAGATATCACCAAGGCGGAGGCGACGCAGCCAACGCGGATGCCGCTTGAAGGTGAAATGGGATTATTCGCCTTCGGCTATCCGACAACTGATAATCCGCAAACCTTCAAGGGTGAGATAGGGTTCCACGCATTCGATGGTCTCGGATATATCCCGCATCACCGGCGCCAGTCCGCCTGTTGCAATGATTCGGGGTGATGCGGGGGCCATTTCCCTTGCGATACGCCCCACCATGCCGTCAACAAGTCCTGCGTATCCAAAGAGAATGCCGGATTTCATGCTGGCGGCCGTGTCTTTGCCGATGGCCTTTGCCGGCGGTTTGATCAGGTCGACGCGGGGGAGTTTGGAAGCCCTTTGAAAAAGAGCCTCCGCTGCGATTCCGATGCCCGGTGCAATGGCGCCGCCCAGATATTCGCCTTTTTCCGAGATCGCATCAAAGGTGGTGGCGGTGCCGAAATCGATGACGATCAGGCTGGTCGAATACTTGTGATGGGCTGCCACCGCGTTGACCAGGCGGTCCGCGCCCACCTCGGCGGGGTTATCATACAAAATGGGAATGCCGGCGTTTGTCGCATCCACCCAGCAGGGCGCCAGGTTCAGATACTTCCGGCAGAAAACCTCCATCATCCTCATCATGGGAGGAACCACGCAGGAGATGACCACGTTGTCGATATTTTGCGGCAGGAGTTGATGCAGCGAAAACAGGCCCGTGATCATGATATGGAATTCATCTTCCGTCAGTGCTGGATTCGTGTGTATCCGCCAGTCCCGCATCAGGGTCTTCCCATCAAAAAGGCCGATCACCATGTGGGTGTTCCCGATATCCATGACCAGTTGCATAAACCGCTTCTCCTCCTTATTTAAACTTCGGATTCGGTTTGGCCGACATTTTTTAAGGCGTCCACGATGCGCAGCGTGGCCCGGGCGGCGGCAACATCATGAACACGGACGATGTGCGCGCCGTTGAGAACCGCGGCTGCCAACGCCGCCTGGGTGCCGACCGTGACATCGATATGATCCGGTGAAGGCTCATCGCCGTTCTCCGGCGTCAGAATTTTCCGGATAAAGGCCTTGCGGGACGGTCCCGCGAGAATGGGCACATTCAAATCGCTGAAACAAGCCATCCCGTTGATGAGCCTGAGGTTGTGGGAAACGGTTTTGCCGAATCCAATGCCCGGATCAATGATGATGCGAGACGGTTCGACCCCGAAGGCCACGGCCCGGGAAACGGCGTCTGCAAGGAAATCATAAATTTCGCCAATCAGATCATCATAGACCGGCGCGATCTGCATGGTTTTGGGTGTGCCTTTCATATGCATCAGGATCAGCAGGACATCATGAGCGGCCGCAATGGCGCCTATTCCCGGGTCAATCCGTAATGAACTGATATCATTTATAATGGAAGCGCCGGCGTCAATGGCGCATCGGGCGAC
>CAYZXZ010000064.1:0-9771 GCA_964481615.1 uncultured Desulfobacteraceae bacterium
TTATATCCACCCCGAGGCTTGGCATCCGGTGCTGTCGGTCATCCATGAAAAAGGCGCCGCATACGGCGCAACGGATCTGGGAGGCGGCAGCAAAACCCAGGTGGAATTCGTCAGCGCAAATCCCACCGGTCCCCTTCATGTGGGCCACGGCCGTGGCGCCGTGGTGGGCGACGCCACGGCGGCCATACTGGCCTTCTGCGGCTATGATATCTATCGGGAATATTACATCAACGATTCCGGAAAACAGGTTCACACCCTGGGAAGATCCGTGCTGCTGCGCGTCCGGGAGCTTTCCGGCCAAGCCATCGTTTTTCCGGAGGAATGTTACCAGGGCGACTATATTTCAGATATCGCCCAAAGAATCTTGGCAGAAAAGGGAGACTGGCTCTTTTCCGCCGATGAAGAAGAAGCCGTTTCCTTCTGCGCCAGGTCTGCTGCCAAAGAGATCCTGACCTGGATCCGGGAGGACCTGGACCGGCTCGGCATCCGCTTTGACAGTTGGTTCAGCGAACAGGGCCTCTGCGATTCCGGAAAGGTCGATGCGGTGATCCGGCAGTTTGTGAAAAACAGACTGATCTATGAAAAGGATGGGGCCAAATGGTTTAAAACCGCCGATTACGGGGATGAAAAGGACCGCGTGGTGGTGCGCAATAACGGCAAGACCACTTATTTCGCATCCGACATCGCCTACCACCAGGACAAGTTCGACCGGGGATTCGACCGGATCATCGATGTCTGGGGCGCGGACCACCACGGATACATCCCCCGGATCCGGGCCTCCATCGTGGCTTCGGGCAAAGACCCGGCGCGGTTTCAGGTCATCCTGACACAACTGGTCAACCTGCTGCGCAAAGGCGAACCCGTGGCCATGGGAAAACGCACGGGTCAGTTTGTCACCCTACGGGAAGTCATCGACGAGGTCGGCCGGGATGCGGCCCGCTTCATCTTTCTGACCCGGCATTATGACAGCCCTCTCGATTTCGACCTGGAGCTGGCCAAGCAGCAGACCAACGACAACCCGGTTTTTTACGTGCAATATGTGCATGCCCGGATATCCAGCATCCTGAAAAAAGCCGGGGAGGAAAGAGGCATCGGCGATATCGCCTTTGACCCTGATGCCGTCCGACGACTGACGGCACCGGAGGAAATCCAGCTCATCAAACACCTGTCGCGGTATCCGGAGACCATGGCCGAAAGCGCCGAAAAGCTGGAGCCCCACCGCATCGCCTTTTACCTGATGGACCTTGCGGCGGTTTTTCATGCCTATTACAACCGGCATCGCGTGATCACCGATGATCCGCAACTCACTGCCGGGCGTCTCTATCTTGTATCGGCGGTGCGGATCATCATTCGAAACGGATTGCAGCTGCTCGGCGTTTTGGCGCCCGAAACCATGTGATATTTTACAACGGATAAAGGTATTTTATGCCGAAACCGGCAATCACCAAAAAATCAGCGGAAAAAAAGACCCCACCCAAACCCGTCATCGTCGTTACCAGCAGAAACGCGTTTGGATGGCTGCTCTCGTTGTTTGTTGTCTGCGGCTGCATGTTCGTTATCGGGGTCCTGGTGGGAAGAGGCCAGGCTCCGGTCCAATTTGATACCCATGAATGGGAACATGATCTGAATAATCTAAAAATCAGCGTTCTGGCCAAGCAGGAGGAAATCCGGGGCGTCATTGAGCGCATTGAAATCATTGATTACCTAAAGGAAAAAGGGAACTCGATCCAATTTTACAAACAATACATTCCGCCGATTCTGTCCCCCAAATACGGCAAAACCCCTCCGCCAAAAGACACCCGGCCGGTCGCCGGAGAACCGCCCTTACCGGAAGTCCCAAGCGAACATATGGTTGCGATGACGGATCATCAGGCCCCCGCACCTGAAAAAGATATTGCAGTATCCGCGGAGTCGGCCTTTGCGCCGGATATGGCCGTTATTGCGGGGGAAGGTTCCCCAATGGATGCGTCGGAGTTGCCGGAAACCATAGATACGGAAGCGATTTTCGAAACAACCGCCGGTCAGGAGTTTGTTGCATCGCCGACCGAGACCTTTGCCGATCAGGCTCCGGGTCCGGAAACGATTCAGGAAGACTTGGAAAAACCGGCGCCGGCCACTATCGGCATGATTGTCACCAAAACACCGGCAACCACCAAACCCTCGGCGGCAAAAACCTCCCCGCCGCCGCCGACGCTATCCTTTCCGGCGGGCGCTGAAGCCGACATGACCACACAAGCTTCGACTTCTCCATCAGAAAAAACAGACACGGACATGCCCTCGGCTGAAGCAGAAGCCCTCCCGGAACGCAGGGATCCGGAGGCATCCTCCCCCCTTCAGTACGCCATCCAGGTGACGTCCCTGAAAGAACTGGACAAGGCCAACGCCGTCAGGGACAAATTCCGGTCACGGGGCTATCCGGCCTATTGCCAGAGTTCGGAAGTCCGGGGAGGGATCTGGCACCGGGTCCGGATCGGCCCGTATCCGGACCGGCATACGGCCGACCAGGACTACCTCCGGCTCAAGGAAGTCGGGGTGGATGCGCTGGTCTTTGTTCTGGAGCGATGATATGATAGCAACAATGGAGTACGGACAATGAAGATTTCTAAACAGGAAGTCACCCATGTGGCCCGCCTGGCGCGGCTTACCATCGATGACGCGCGGCTCAAATTGTTTGCCGCGCAACTGGGCGATATCCTTGCATTCGTGAAAACCCTTGACCGGCTGAACACCGACGGCGTTGAACCTACATCCCATGCCGTCGACATCTGCAATGTGTTTAGAACCGATGAACCGATTACCTCTCTTGACCGGAAAGCGGCCACGGCAAACGCGCCCGAAGCCTTCGACGGAAACTTCATGGTCCCGAAAGTGATTGAATAAAGAGGAAACAGATGTGAAACCGCTTTACGGGATGACCATCCACGATGCCCACGATCTCCTGAAAAAAAAGGAAATCTCGGCAGTCGAACTCACACGCTCGGTGTTGGACAGGATCGACGCCGTTGAACCGTTGATCAACGCCTATATCACCGTAACTGCGGAACAGGCGATATCCGCGGCCGAAGCGGCGGACCAGGCCATCGCGCATGGCGATATCGGTCCTCTGACCGGTATTCCCATCGCCGTCAAGGACCTGATCTGCACCCAGGGCATCCGGACCACATGCGCGTCTAAAATGCTGGAAACTTTTATTCCTCCCTATGACGCAACGGTGATGACAAAACTCAACGCGGCCGGCGCGGTCATGACCGGCAAGGTCAACATGGATGAATTTGCCATGGGGTCTTCCACCGAGAACTCGGGCTTCAAGATCACCCGGAACCCCTGGGACCTCAATCGTGTGCCGGGCGGCTCGAGCGGCGGTTCAGCCGCGGCCGTGGCCGCCGACATGTGCCTGGGAGCCCTGGGATCCGACACCGGCGGCTCCATCCGGCAGCCCGCGTCCCATTGCGGCGTCGTCGGCGTCAAGCCGACCTACGGCCGGGTGTCGCGTTTCGGACTGGTGGCGTTCGCTTCCTCCCTGGACCAGATCGGGCCGCTGGCCAAGGATGTCACGGATGCGGCCCTGCTCCTGGCCGCCATCTCCGGTCATGATCCCAGAGACGCCACGTCCGTCAACAAAGAGGTCCCGGATTATGTCTTTGGCCTGACCCGGGATATCCGGGGGCTTAAAATCGGCATTCCCAAAGAATACCATGCACATGGCGGGATTGCGCCGGACGTGCAGGCCGCCGTTGACGGCGCCGCCGGCATTTTTAAAGATATGGACGCGCAGTTTGTCGATATTTCGCTGCCGCATACCCAATACGCGGTTGCCGCCTATTACCTGATCGCACCCGCGGAAGCCGGTTCCAACCTTGCCCGGTACGATGGCGTGAAATACGGTTTCCGGGCCAAGGAACCTTCCGGTCTGATGGACATGTACTGCCGGACCCGTTCGGCCGGTTTCGGCCCGGAAGTACAGCGCCGTATCATGCTGGGCACTTATGCCCTGTCCGCCGGCTATTACGACGCCTATTACAAAAAAGCATCACAGGTCCGGACCCTGATCCGGTCCGATTTTAAAAAGGCCTTCGAGCTCTGCGACATTATCCTGGCGCCGGTAGCGCCGACACCCGCGTTTCTGATCGGCCAGAACATCGATGACCCCTTGGCCATGTATCTTTCGGATATTTTTACGCTGTCGGCGAACCTGGCCGGCATTCCCGGGCTTTCGGCACCCTGCGGATTTTCGAAGGAAGGATTGCCTGTCGGCATGCAGCTTCTGGGCGATTTTTTTGATGAGCAAACGCTTCTGACCGCAGCCTATCACTTCGAACAGGCCGCCGACGTTCACCTGAAAAAACCGCAACTGGCGCCCCAGCAGAAAAGGGAGTAGATCCATGAGTATACAACCGCAGGGAGAAGATCTGCGTAAAGCCGTCAAATGGATTTCGGAAATGCTGCAAACCGGCTGCAACGAAACAAAAATGGCGCTGATCGAGAAAGCCTCCCTCAACTATGATTTAAAACCCGCGGACCAGGAATTTCTGTTTCGATTTTTCTGCAAAAAAGAAGAATAGCGACACTGGCAGCCGTTGAATCAATAACAAAACGACGAAGGACCTCAATGTGACAAAAATCAGGATCCTTCCGGAAATTCTCTCCAACAAGATCGCCGCCGGTGAAGTTGTGGAGCGCCCGGCATCGGTGGTCAAGGAGTTGGTGGAAAATGCCCTTGACGCGAAAAGCACCAGGATCGTGGTTGACATTGAAAACGGGGGACGCACCCTGATCCGGGTATCGGACAACGGGCATGGCATGGGCCATGATGATGCCCTGCTCGCCCTCGAGCGATATGCCACCAGCAAGATCCTTGCAGATGCGGATCTTTATGCCATCCGCACCCTCGGATTCCGGGGCGAGGCACTGCCCAGCATTGGGGCGGTTTCCAAACTGATCCTGGTCACCCGAGCGGCCGATGACCTGTCCGGCACGGAAATCAGAGTGGAAGGCGGCCGGATCAAAGGCGTGACCGAAACCGGAGCACCGGCCGGCACCATGATCACGGTGCGGCAACTGTTTTACAATGTTCCGGCCCGCCGAAAATTTCTCAAGACCGTGGCCACGGAAACAGGTCATATCGCGGAATTTCTCTCCTGCATGGCCCTGGCCCGCCCTGATATACACTTCAAACTCGTTCACAATCAAAAAACCGTTTACAACTGGCCGCCGGTCGAGGATCCGGCGGACCGGGTCATGGCGGTGCTGGGAACCGATCTGCGTTCTTTTCTGCATAAGGTCGATCATTGCGACGGGGCCGTCCGGATTTCCGGATGGACCTCGGATCCCGGCGAGACCCGGAGCACGTCCCAAAAAATCCATATCTTTGTCAACGGCAGATACATCCGGGATCGCGGGATTCAATACGCCCTTTTCGAAGGGTATCACGGCCGCATCATGAAGGGTCGTTTTCCGGTGGCGGTGATCTTTGTGACCCTTCCTCCCGAGCAGGTGGATGTCAACGTGCACCCGGCCAAAAACGAAGTCCGGTTTGCCGAACCCCGACAGGTATATGGGACGGTACGAACCGCCGTGGGGGCCGTATGGGAAAAACAGCGGCCAGCGGCATGGATACAACCGGATACGCCGCGGACGGGAATCCGCGAACCGGTCCGGCCTGCATTTGCGGAACGCACAACAGTTTTTTCCGCTGTCAACAGGTCCCTGCCTTTTGCCCGGACAACGCCGGGCCGGGCCGACGGCAACGCGTCTATCGGTAGAAACGGACAGGACCCGTTTGCGCCGCCGGAAACCGTTTCCGAAACACCGCCGCCGGATGCGATTGCGGGACCGGCATCCGGGACCACGCTGAAAGCCGACCCCGCGCCCGTAGGCGCTACGGTGTCCGATCCCGGAAGAAGCGAGTACGCCGCACAGCAGGCGAAGGCAGGTATGGACGGGCCATTACGATTCAGCGATCTGGAAGTAATCGGCCAGTTCCAAAATACCTATATCCTTTGCGAGTCCGCTGACGCCCTGTTTGTCATCGACCAGCACGCGGCCCATGAGCGCATCGTGTTCGAGCGTCTCAAAACCAGGCATCTGCAAAACACGCGTCCCCGGATGCAACAACTGGTGCTGCCGGAAACCATCGAACTCGGGTTCCGGGAAGCGGCCCTGCTTCAGCAGGCGCTCGCGTCACTGGCATCCCTGGGCCTTGAAATCGATCATTTCGGCGGCAACACCTTTGCCGTCAAAGCGATCCCGGCCCTGATCGCCGACCATCCTGTTTCGCCGCTCATCACCGACATTGCCGAAAGCCTTGCCGTGTTCGATGATGCATCCGGTCCGGCCAGGGCCATGGAACAGTTCCTGATCCTGATGGCCTGCCACGGCGCCATACGTGCCCGCCAGAAGCTCGCGGACAGGGAAATTCGAGAGCTTCTGGAACAACTAGACGCATGCGAAAACCCGTTTCACTGCCCCCACGGCCGGCCCACATTCGCCCGGTGGCCGACCGGATTCCTGGAAAAAACCTTTAAACGGACAGGATAATTCCATTTTACATTCAAGATGTCATCAAGGCGGTAAGGAGGAGGCGACGCAGGCTTACGCGGATGCCGCTTGAATGCGAATTGGAATAAGACCGCCCATGAAAACAACTGGCAAAAAACGACTCTGGATTCCGGCTGCAGGATTCATGATCCTGTTTGTCATCCTCCTGGCCGTCCGCCTGGACCTGCTGACGATCCTGCGATCCGAGAAGGCCCTTCCCGGATCGCTGATACCCGAGGAAATCCCCGACCGGCAATCCTGGATGAACATTCTGTTAAAGGATGAAAAAATAGGATACTCGCACGCGGCACTGACCCGGAAAAAAACCGGATACCGGCTTGAAGAAGCCCTTTTCATGCGGATCAACATCATGGGTATGGCTCAGGATCTGCGCATGCGCACCACCGCTGATTTGAACCCTGATTTTTCCATTGCCGCCTTTGATTTCAGCTTGGGCTCCGGCCTGTTTTCCTTCCAGGCTATCGGCCGCATTCGCAAAGACCTGATTCTTGAAGTGGAAACTGTTGCCGCCGATACCCGGAACCGGCTCGAAATTCCCCTGGACCATCCGCCATTTCTGACGGCCGGGCTCATTTATGCCGTGGTCCGGGATCCTGAATTTTCAGAGACATCCCCGCCACTGACCTTTCATATTTTCGATCCGGCCACCATGAGCCAGCAACCCGTTGCGCTCCATGCGGAGGGGAAAGAGACGGTCATCAGCATGGGTAAGCCGGTGGAGACGACCCGGCTGTCGCTGACCTACAAGGGGGTCACCCAGACCGCATGGATCGATGACAACGGTGATATTATCCGGGAAAAGGGGCTGCTCGGCCTGACCCTGGAAAAGACCACCAGATCCCTTGCCACGGCCGACATGCCGGCCGGGCTGACGGAAGATATCACGCGACTGGTTTCGGTTTCGGGAAACGGCATCATCGCTGATCCCAGGAATGTCCGGTATCTCAAGATTCAGGTGAGCGGCATCGCCTTCGACCGTCTTGACATCTGCGGCGGCCGCCAGTCGCTTCATGGCGATATCCTGACCATCATCAGAGAGGAAATACCCGAAACCGAGACCCTGCGACCAGCTTTCCCGCTGGATGATGCCAAGGCGTTTCTCGAGCCCGAGCCATTTATCCAGTCCGATGATCAACGGATCATCGAAACCGCCGCATCCGTTGTTTCACCGGACGCAAACCCGGTGGACAACGCCCGGGCCTTGGTGGAATGGGTATTTGGAAATATCGAAAAACGGCCGGTGCTTTCAGTGCCGGATGCCGTGGCCGTCCTGATCAACCGTGTGGGGGATTGCAATGAGCATGCCGTGCTTCTGGCTGCCCTGACCCGGGCCGCGGGTATCCCGGCAAAAATCGAGGCGGGCCTTGTATATCTGGATGGCCGGTTTTATTATCATGCATGGAACCTGCTTTATGTCGGAGAGTGGATCACCGCGGACGCGGTCTTGGGCCAGATGCCGGCCGACGCCACCCACATCCGGCTGGTCAGCGGCAGCCCCGATGCCCAGCTGGATCTGCTGGGGGTCATCGACAATATCGAATTGCGGATAATGGAAACAGATAAACACACAACGCGCTGATTCCTTTTTGCATTCAAGATATCATCAAAGCGGCAAGGCGGCGCAGGCTTACGTTTTGTAAGTTGAGGAGCCGACAACGCAGCCAACACGGATACCGCTTGAATGCGAATTGGAATGAGAAGATAAAAGGTCCCCATCATGATCGTGTTACGGGAAGTCACCAAGCGCTACAATCAAATCATTGCGGTCAACCGGCTCAGCCTGCATGTGCCCGCTGGCACCATCTATGGTTTTATCGGCCCCAATGGCGCCGGGAAAACCACCACCATCAAAATGCTCGGGGGACTGATCGCGCCGGATTCCGGGTCCATTCACATCAAAGGGATCAGCATGAAGGATGATCCTGAAAAAGCCAAGCGGATCATCGGATTTATCCCGGACCGGCCCTATCTGTATGAAAAACTCACGGGAATGGAATTTTTAAAATTCATCGCAGATCTTTACGGCATGAACCCGGTTTCCTTCAGGGACAAGGCTACGGCAATGCTGGAGCGCTTTTCTCTTCTGGACTGGAAGGACGAACTCATCGAAGCCTATTCCCACGGCATGCGGCAGCGACTGATCATGGCTGCTGCCATCCTCCATGATCCGGAAATCATCATTGTGGACGAACCCATGGTGGGGCTGGATCCGGGCGGGATCCGGATGGTCAAGAAGCTTTTTCAGGAACTGGCGGACACGGGCGTCAGTTTCTTCCTCTCCACCCATACGCTTAGCATTGCCCAGGACCTGTGCCACCGGATCGGCATCATCCAGCACGGCAAGCTGATCGCCACGGGCACCTTAAACGATCTGCATATCCAGTCCGGCGCCACCAGCGGCGATCTCGAGTCGGTTTTCCTCAAGCTCACCCGGGAGGAAAGCCTCGGTTATATCCATCCGCCCATACCGGGAGAAAAACCATGAGCGACATCCTGGTCCTGCTGCGTCCCCGGGTTCTGTCCTTTCGGAACGCCAAAAACAGCAGTGCGGCGCGGCTCCTGGTTTTCGGGGGACTCGGTGCGGCTTTCTGGGGCGGGATCTTCACGGTATCTCTTCGAATTCTCGATTATTTTCAAAGTATTGAAGAGCTGGGGGACATCCTGTCCTGGAAACTGCTGTCCATGGTCCTGATCCTCTATTTTTCCCTGCTGATCTTTTCCAGCATCCTGACCGCGCTTTCCAAGCTCTATCTCAGCAAAGACCTGATGCTGGTGCATGCCATGCCGGTACCCGCACGCAAAATCTTTCTGTCACGCTGGATCGAAAGCGCCATTGACAGCTCATGGATGATCATTATTTTCACCCTGCCGGTTCTTGTATCCTACGGCATCATCTATTCCGGCGGACCGTGGTATTACCTGCTGATCCTGCTGGTGATGCTTTTTCTTTCATTGACCGCTTCCATCCTCAGCGCCATCGTGGTCATGGTCACGGTCATCATCATCCCGCCGGGCCGGATCAAAAGCGTTTTTATTTTTCTGGGCCTTCTCCTGTTTCTGCTGCTCTACCTATCCTTCCGGCTGGTCCGCCCGGAGCGGCTGGTCGATCCGGAAGCATTTGCCACGGTCCTGGCATACCTGTCGATCCTGGAAACCCCTTCTTCGCCGCTGCTGCCGACCACCTGGGCTTTTGACGCCATCATGACCACCCTG
>CAYZXZ010000064.1:9838-13835 GCA_964481615.1 uncultured Desulfobacteraceae bacterium
TTGCAGGCATGCTGATCTCTTTTGCCGTGATGCTTGCCGATATCATCTATGCCCGGGGAGTTTCCAAAAGCCAGATCGCCAGAAAAACCCTGTTCGGGCGCCGGTCCGTCGATTTTTCACGGGTTCTATTTTTCCTTCCCAGGCCGGTTCAGGCCTATACGGTCAAGGAAATCAAAACCTTTTTCCGGGACCAGACCCAGTGGTCCCAGATTTTTCTCATCGGCGCACTGATCGTGATCTATATCTACAATTTCAAGGTGCTCCCCCTTGAACGATCGCCCATGCCCACCTTTTATCTGCAGAACCTTCTGTCGTTTCTCAATATGGGACTGGCTGCCTTCGTGCTGACGGCGGTGGCCGGCCGGTTTGCCTATCCGGCGGTCAGCACCGAAGGGGAAGCCTTCTGGCTGGTCCGGTCGGCGCCCATCCGGATCCGGACCTTTCTCTGGATCAAATTCTTCATCTATTTCGTCCCGCTGCTGATCCTGACCCAGGTCCTGATCATCGCCACCAATCTCATGCTCCTGGTAACCCCCTTCATGATGGTATTGTCGGTAGCCACCATGATGCTGGTGGTCCCGGCGGTGGTGGCACTGGGCATCGGCATGGGGGCCGCATACCCGGATTTCAACGCGGAAAACCCCACCCAGGTGGTGACCGGTTTCGGGGGACTGGTCTTCATGATGCTGGCGGCCATCTACATCACGGTGGTAATTGTGCTTCAGGCATCACCAGTCTATCATATCTTCATGTCCGGCATTTTCGACCGGGCACTGCCCATAACGCGATGGATCTGGATCGCCGGGTCCTTTTTGCTGATTCTGCTGATCAGCATCCTGACCATCTTCTGTCCCATGATCTACGGCGAACGGCGACTTTCCGGCCGCGGCCCGGACATCTGAAACATCTATTCCCCTTTCTCGATCCTTTCTTTGAGCGCTTTCATCAGCGGACCATCCGAGCGCCAGACCCGGCAGGTGTTTTCCAGGACCTGCAAGGCCGCTCCCCCGAAAATGTTCATATCCACCGGCTGCCGGGCCATGGCCACCCATGCGCCCTGAAGGGCCGCCGGCGCCATTGCCAGCAACAGAGCCACCAGGTGGGTGCATCCACTGGCGCCTCCGACTTCAGCCTTGACCTGCTCCGTGAAACCGGGCCGGATTTTCATGCCGACAATCGGCGCCAGCGACTGTTGCGTCTCCAGGCAATCTTCTCTGGGCACGCCGGGCATTTCCACGTCGATGGCTTCAATGGTGGGGTCCGGCCCGGCAACCACAAACCGGATGATCATATCATGAACGATTCCCGGTTGCCGGGCCTCGCCGGTGAAATAATAGGTCTCGGCAAACCGGTTGTCGGTGAGGCGGCCTTCCACCAGCACCGCGCCCGCATCATATTCATAGGTGTCAATTTCGATCCGGCGGGTGTGAACGGGTCGGCCCTGATGTTTTGCAATAGTCATCGTGCTTTATCCTCCTGATGTGGCTGATGTGCCTGAACAGATTTTTTCATAAATCGCGCGGATTCGCGAGACTCTTGCCCGCGATCCTTATCCGTGATAAGAACGCAATGAAAACCATTTAGATGTTCCACTTTTATCGAAAAAGAAAATGCTTAACAACCATGAATTCAGACATGAAACCTTATCTCCAAGCCACTTCGGTGATCGAAGCCGACGACCCGATGGTTTCGGCCTTTGCAAAAAAAACACGCGGGAGGCGGCGGATCCGAAAACCCGGGCCGTACGTCTCTATTACACGGTCAGAGACGGCATCCGCTATGATCCCTATTCCATTGATCTGTCCGTGGACGGCCTTCGGGCGGGAACAACGCTCAAGACTCAAAGCAGCATGATTCGCTCTATCACCCCTTTGACTTGGCCGGAAACCGGCACATGGAATATCTCGACCACCGGGGCGAGTTCGCCGATGTCCCCATTGACGCCATCCGGGAAACGTTCATCCGGGAATACATGCCGGATGACAACTGGCAGAAGGGTGATTTCGACCGGGAGGTGAATGCGGAAACATCAGGCTGTCGGCAAGATTAAGGCGTCGGACGGGGTTTTTATGGAAGCAGGCATCATCATTCTCTGGATACTTGCCGTCGTTCTTGTGACTGCGGGCGTGGCCGGCCTTATGCTGCGGGTGATCCCCGGACCGCCGATGATCTTTGCCGGCCTGGTCATGGCCGCCTGGGCAGAGGGATTCACCCATGTCGGCGGTTTCGCCATCGCCGTCCTGGCACTGCTGGCCATAATCGCCGCCTCCGTTGATTTTCTGGCGGGCGCATTCGGCGCAAAGCGTTTCGGCGCGAGCAGAAGGGCCATGATCGGGG
This sequence comes from uncultured Desulfobacteraceae bacterium, assembly GCA_964481615.1. Taxonomy (GTDB): domain Bacteria; phylum Desulfobacterota; class Desulfobacteria; order Desulfobacterales; family Desulfosalsimonadaceae; genus SURF-33. Next base: position 12,176 of record CAYZXZ010000064.1, read on the forward strand.
CCGCGGCCGGGGCCTTTGTGGGACTGTTTTTCGGCATTCCCGGAATTATCGCCGGACCCTTTATCGGCGCGGTCATCGGCGAGCTTTCCGTGCGAAAAGACCTTCGGTCCGCCGGTCTGGCATGTTCAATATCCGCGTGGTGCAGCCGGTCCTGTTTGTCAACCGCCTGATCGGCACCCAGGGCGCATACGGGACACCAGATATCGAGGAATATCTCAACCGGGTTATCGTGTCGCGGTTCAACGACCATCTGGGGGAGAACCTGGACTCGATCTTAAATCTGCCGGGGCGCTACAACCAGCTGGCAGACGACCTCCAGGCACGTCTGACCGAGGATTTCAGCCATTTCGGCCTGGCATTGACCCATCTCTATATCACGGCCATCACCCCGCCGCCAGAAGTTCAGAAAGCCATCGACGACAAGAGCCGGATCAACGTGTTCGAAGACTTAAACCAGCTCATCAAACTCAAAGCGGCCATGTCTCTGGAAAAAGCCGCTGAAGGCGACGGCGGAGCCGCATCCGGTATCGGTATGGGCATGGGCTTCATGATGCCGGCCATGTTCGCCGAATACATCCGGTCCGGGGCCGCGGATTCACCCGAAAAGACAACCGCGTCCTGCCCGGACTGCCGCCAGACGGTGCCGGGGGATTCCCGGTTCTGACCCGCATTGCGGACACCAGTTGCTGGTGTTTCAGCAGTGCACATCCTGCGGCAAGAACCTGCCGGCCGGGGCCAAATTCTGCGTGCGCTGCGGCACGCCGGTGTCGACCGCGCCCACGGAAAAAGCCTGCCAACCTGGCGCCGATAACGCCGTTACAAAATATCTTAGACGGCATCGACAAACAGCTCACCCTGGCCGACACTCGGGCTGATATGACCCGGTCGATGGAATCTAAGGAAAGCATCGAATGGGCATACATCGGTGAAACCGCCAGCGTGATCTTCCTTCCGGTCCTGCCCGGGGAGAATGCACTCCAGGACGGCGTCAACGGCGCCATGAAGTACCATTCCGACGCGGGGCAGTATACCTCGCTGGATGCCGACCTGATCCGGTATGCGAATCTGCCTAAAGCTGTACAGGACCGATGGGAAACCCAGGAAATGGTTTTCTGGACCCCTGCCTTCAAGGTCCGGCCAAGGCTCTTTCTGCTCCTGGCCGGCATGCTGACCATTTCACCGCCGGACAATATCGCCAGGGACCGCCTCCGGTTTTCCCCCGTATACCCTGTGACCCTGCCCCTTTCCGAAGCAGAGGAAAGTCTCAAGACGGTCCTGGTATCCCTGATGATCTCCAAGCGTCATCTCTTTGATGAACTCGGCGATATCACCATACGGGCAGAAGAAAGCGAGCTGATTTTTCTCCCCTTTACCCCCAGGGAAATGAATTTATCTATGAAAGTCAGAATATTGCGGTTCCAAAAGCGGTCCTGTCCCAAGGGAAAAATCTTTAAAACCGAAAAATCAGTTCCCCAGGACCCGCATCATCATAGCCCAAGCCACGAAAGTGCCGATGGAGGAACCCAGGTTTGTAAAAACCACAACCAGAAGCACCCGGGTCGCCTTGTTCCGCCAGAAACCGCGCACGGACATGATGTCTGATGAGAGATTTTCCAGATCACGAACTCTGGGGGTTTTCACGAAGGCTTCCACCAGCCCA
>CAYZXZ010000065.1:0-13713 GCA_964481615.1 uncultured Desulfobacteraceae bacterium
AGTAAATTTATAACTAATTGTTTATACAGCTAAAGGTTTCAGTTTCGCAATAAGTCTGATATAAACCTAAACATTTCAAGGAGGACCATCATGCGGTTTGAAAAGAGCAATGACGTACTAGGAACAACCAATCGTGGCAATCCGGCTGAATCGAGCCTTTGCACCCTTTGTCGGGCCGATTGCATGGGCAAATGTGAAACCTGGTTGTCGAGCCTGGTGGGTCGCAAGCTACTTTATCCGAGAAGTTTCGGTATTGTGACGGCGGGCGCCAACAATACGACCCATGTGGGCGCTTCCTACAACGCCCTGCGGATACAGGGTTATGCCTACGGAGCCCACGGCCTGGGCAAAAGCCTGACCAATGATCCCGATGACTGCATTTTCCCAAATGTCAGCCTGGAAACTGAGTTCGGCAACGAAATCAAGACCCAATCACGCATCCCGTTGATGACCGGCGCGCTGGGATCGACCTTTGTGGCGGCCAAATACTGGGATTCCTTCGCCATTGGCGGCGCGTTGGTGGGAATTCCCGTGGTTATCGGCGAAAACGTGGTTGGAGTGGACCGGGAATCCAAAATTGGAACCGGCAAGAACCGCAAGGGCAAAATCAAATCCTCGCCCGAACTGGAGCGCCGCATTGACGGTTATCTGCGCTATTATGACGGGTACGGCGCCATCATCGTCCAGCTCAATGTGGAAGATACCCGCAATGGCGTGGCCGAGTTCGTGGTGGACAAGTACGGCGACAAGTGCATCATCGAACTGAAATGGGGCCAGGGCGCAAAGGACATCGGCGGTGAAATCCAGGTGACCAGCCTGGATTATGCGCTGTTTCTCAAGGATCGCGGTTATATGGTGGATCCCGATCCCACTCTGCCTCAGGTCCAGGAGGCCTTCAAGCAGGGCGCAATCACGTCTTTCGCCCGTCACAGCCGGCTGGGCGGGACAAACCTCGACACCGTGGCCAAGGTCCGCGAGGATTTCATGAACAGCGTGGATTACCTGCGCAAAATCGGGTTTAGGCGCATCACATTGAAAACCGGCTCCTATGGCATGGAAGAACTGGCCATGGCCATCAAATTCGCCACGGACGCCGGATGCGATCTGCTGACCATCGACGGTTCCGGCGGCGGTACCGGCATGAGTCCATGGAACATGATGCAGAGCTGGGGCGTACCATCCATCCACCTGCATTCAAAGGCATACGAATACGCGAGTATCCTTGCGGCCAGGGGCCAAAAAGTCGTGGATATGTCCTTTGCCGGCGGGTTTGCGCTCGAAGACAGCATTTTTAAGGCACTGGCACTGGGCGCGCCGTATACCAAGCTTGTCTGCATGGGCCGGGCCATCATGATCCCGGGTTTCCTGGGTTCCAACATCGAAGGTGTGCTGCATCCGGAACGAAGGGAAAAAGTGAGCGGAAACTGGGACAAACTGCCCAAGACCGTAAGCGATATCGGCGCCATCGCCGAGGAACTTTTTGCGTCTTATTTTGAGGTGCAGAAAAAGGTCGGTAAGAAGGAGATGAAAAATATCCCCTACGGCGCCATCGCTTTCTGGACCCTGGCGGACAAACTGGCCTGCGGTCTGCAGCAGCTCATGGCCGGAGCCCGGAAATTTTCACTTAACCAGATGGCCCGCACCGACCTGTTTTCCGGCAACCGGGAAACCGCCGATATCACCGGTATTCCCATGGTCACGGAAGCCAACGACGAAACCGCGAAAAAAATTCTCAATGCGTAATTGATACGATCGATTTCCCGGTTCGGCCGTCGACCCTGAAATAAAGGGGCCGGCCGGATCGGGTTTTCCCAAGAGAGTAACATCCATAAAAGCTGTCTGGACGCATCCGAGGCATATGGCAAGTTCAGTGATTACGTCATGGGTGCCAATATCGCCGGGTTCACCAAAGTCGCCAAGGCCATGCTCGCCTATGGGGTTGTCTGATTGTGGAATATTTCTTGACTTTAAAGGCGGGGCGCTATATTTTTTCGCCAAATAACGCATCCAGTCGGGATGCGGGAAAAGTTGGATACGGACATGTTGAAGTATAAAGCTCAGCAGCCGGTGGCTTTGGCGCTGTAGTGATTTTTTCTTTCAGTCATGATGGTCATCCGACTTTGATTACTTATGCATAAAGGAGGATACCAGCAATGGCAGAAGGAACAGTGAAGTGGTTCAACGAGCAGAAGGGTTTTGGTTTTATCGAAAAAGATGAGGGTGGCGATGTTTTCGTTCATTTCAGCGCCATCGAGGCCGGCGGTTTCAAGACGCTCCATGAGGGTCAGCGCGTGAGTTTCGATGTCAAGCAGGGCCAGAAAGGCCCTGCGGCGGAGAACGTAAAACCCCTGTAGCGCATACCGCAAAAACAAAACAAAAAAACGCCCCGGCGTTCCTTGGCGGAACCGGGGCGTTTTTTTATTGAAACAAAACCGTTTCACGGCCGACGGGCAGGGGCGCGACCGCGATGCCGGGAAATTCGGACATGGACTGGTGGAATTCTTTCATGTTCACGCCGATCAAATGGGAAAGCCGGGCGTCCAGGGGGGCGAAAAAATTGTCGAAATGAATGGGGATCACCCGCGCGGCATTGACCGGCGTCACGACATGGGCGACCAGGGAAGGGGTGTCTTTGCGTCCCCCGAGGCTTAAAAAAACCACATCCGCGGATACTTTGCCGAAAATACCCGGTTTAAGGCCGGCGCTGCCGTAATGGAGCAGCGTCCCTTTGGGATGGGCAAGAACAATGGCGTATGTTCCGCCTTCGCGATAAGCAGATGCCGACACCGGGGGCCGGAGGGGTTCGGTTATCTCTCCCTGCCAGGGGATCCTGCCGAAAATAGCCGGGCTGTGAACGCTTTTGATGAAAGTGGCCGTGAATCTGCCGATGGCTATCTGTTGGCCGTCGGCAATCACCCGGATTTTTTCCTCGGGCAGACCGGCGCCACGGGCCACATTGGCCGTGCTTTCGGAACCCGCGATCATGGCCCCGGTCCGGGCCGCGAAATAAGGCGCGTCCATGACATGATCATAATGGGAATGGCCGACCAAGACAGCCGAAGCCCGGTCGCCGCCGGTGATGCGGATCCACTTGTCGATCAGATCATGTTCGGGGTTCAGTCCGAAACCGAGTCCGACGTTGAAGAGCCCGTAGCGGCTGACGAACGGGTCGATATAAAGGCCGGTTTCGCCGTCGGTAACATACAGTCCGGCGGTACCCATCCAGACCACCCGGACCGCGCCGGTTTCCGTCTCAGCGGGACCCGCATGATCGATATCGTGTCCTGCAGGCGCGTGGGAGCATGCGGTGAGCGACATGGATGCCAATATCATCCAGAGGATTCTTTTCATTTTTCATTCCAATGCCCAGGGTCGCGGAAGGTCCAGCCGCGTTCGCATAAGGACGCTCCCAAGGAACTTCCCTGAAGTTCCTGCCTGCAAAAATACCGCGAGGCGGGATAAACCGCTCTTTACGGAACCATCATTATATAGGGAACCGTAAGGGTCCGGCCCGATCCCTGATGTTTGTACACGGCTTTTATGTCGCTGTCAATTTGATGTGGCAATGAATCAGAATCCTGTGATACACATTTGATGGCTTTGCAAATGATAATGCCGTTGCCATGCACGCGAACACGAAAGGTCACAGGCGATCATGACCCGTGCTTCCCTAAAATCCGGCCGGATCACTCCGAATCCCTATCCGGCGGTATCCGGCCAAGAATCCATCGATCCTGATCCCGGTTTGCCGTCTTTGACGCGGATCAACGGGGTTTATGTTCTTGCCGCCCTTCTGCTCCTGACCCAGCTTGCCGTGTTTCATGATTATATTTTCCTGCGGAAACTGTATCTGTATCTCGATATCGGCAGCGATTCCTACAACATTTACTATCCGAACATGGTGCATGACGCCCGGTATCTCAGAATGGACGGGATTCCGACCTGGTCTTTTTACAAGGGGATGGGGGAAGCGGTGTTTCCCGGCGGCTTGCAGAATCCCCTGAACCTGATTCTGTATGGGCTCGGGCCGGACCGGCTGGGCTACGGCATCGTTTTTGTGGAACTCATCAAGGCCTTTCTGACGGGCCTGCTGCTTTACGCGTATTTCGGCCTGCTCGGGTTATCCTCTGTCACCCGTGTAATCGGCGGGGTATCGGCGGCATTCTTCGGCTATCTGATACTCGGCTCCAGCGGCTGGTATGCCCATTCATCCAATGTCCTGTTTTTTGCCCTGCTCCTGGTCGCGTTCGAGCTTTTCTATGTCAAGAAAAACTGGTTCCTTTTCCCCGTGGCGATTTTTTTTATCGCTTCCAACCCGTTTCGGCTCTACCTTTACGGGCTTTTTCTTTTTTCCTATGCGGTTATGCGGATGTACGGGGATGATGTCATGGGGCTCCGTCAGTCGGTTTTGTTTTTGTGCCGGCTGGCCGGGGCGGGGATTCTCGGGCTCGGCATGAGCATTCCTTTTTTTTACGGGTCCCTGATGGACATGATCAACAGCCCGCGCGTGTCCGGGGATGTTAAGGCCGTGGATGAACTGGCGGCCATGGCGTTATTTGCCCCGGCCGACCTGCTTCAGGCCGCCACCGCGCTGCTGCGCCTGTTTTCAAATGACCTGCTGGGCGTGGGCTCCAACTACAGGGGGTGGTACAATTACCTGGAGGCGCCGGTTTTTTACGCGGGATTGATTCCGTTGCTGCTGGCGCCCGGGGCGTTTTTGTATCTGGATCGGAGAAAGCGGTTCGCATATGCCCTTTTCTGCCTGATCTGGATCATCCCGGTGGTGTTCCCCTATTTCCGGTATGCGCTTTATGCGTTCATGGGCAATTATTACAAGCACGGCCTGTCACTGTTTATCCCGTTTATCATTCTGCTGTCCGGGGCGTACGGGCTGGAAAACATCATCACCCGGAAGAACACGGGGCGATTCCTGCTTCCGATAACATTGGCTGTCCTGCTCCTTGTGCTTTATTTTCCATATTTTGAGGGCACGCCCCATGCCGGCAAAGGTATTATCCGTACCGATATCCGATGGCTTGTCACCGGTTTCCTGTTGATGCAAGCCGGCATTTTGTACCAGATGAGAAATGAACGTTTCAGGCGAATCGCCGTCCCGGCCCTGATCGCTCTGGTCTGCATCGAGGCGGGCGTTCTCTCCTCGATTACCGTCAATCAGCGCAATGCGCTGACCCGGGAACAGTTTGAAGCCCGCATCGGCTATAACGATCACACCGTGGACGCCGTCGGTTATCTCAAGACCATTGACGATGGATTTTACCGGATCAACAAGGATTTTTCTTCATCCCTGGCCGAGGTCAACAGCCTCAATGACGCCATGGTCCAGGGATATTACGGCACCCCTTCGTATTCCTCCTTCAACCGTCAGGAATATATTGATTTCCTGCGGATTGCGGAAGTGATCACTCCCGGCCGGGAAACCGAAACCCGCTGGGCCGTGGGGCTGCTTCAGCGGCCGTTTCTCCAGGCCGTTGCCGCCGTTAAATATAATTTATTAAAAAGTGAAGACTATAAAGGCCGGGACCCGCTTTATAAATTGATATTCAGTCTTGTGGACAGGGTCGGCGATGTGGAGATCCTCCGGAACAATTTTTTTCTGCCCCTGGGGTTTGCCTGTGACGCGGTCATGTCTGTGACGGATTATGTGTCATTGACCCGGACCCATAAGGACATGGCTCTGTTTGAGGCGGTGGTGACCGATGAAGACCTGCCGGGGTTGCGGCAGATTGAAACCGAAGAGATGGCTGCCCGGCTGAAGACATACCGGTTGAACACATTTCTGGAGAGGGTCGGTCAAAAACGAGACGGTGCCATGAAGCTTACCGAATTCAGGCAAAATCGGATCAAGGGAGAGATTGTGCTGGATAGGGCGGCGCTGGTGTTTTTCGCCGTTCCCATGGATCCGGGGTGGCAGGCTTTGGTAAATGATGAACCACGGCCTTTAATCAAGGCTAACATTGGATTCATGGGCATCCTTCTGGATAAGGGTCGTCACGAAATTGTATTGCAATATGAGGTTCCCTTTATTAAACCCGCCTTTTTCGCGGCCGGCGCATGTTTGATAATTTATTTGATCTTTGTTTTTCATGCCGGATTATTATCGGGTAACCGGTTGAAACAGCCAGCAGACAAGATGTTTTGACCTCATGATGCGCAAACTTTTCACTTATGGAGCGGTAATTTCGCGGTGATCGTAAACTGGCTGAAAAATGAATTTGCCGCAGGCAGGGACCTGCTTGCTTACGGCATGCTCATGGTCGGGGGGCAGGCAGCGGCTTTTCTGATTCCCGTTATCCTGGCCACGCAATTTTCGCCCGAGACTTTTGGAATCTATTCGCTTGGCATGATGATCGTTTATTTTGTCAATACTACAATGATCTCCTCTTCCTCAAAGCCGGCGGTTATTCACGCCGGCGAGGAGATCGGGCGAAGCGGCAAAATAAACCGGACCATGACGGCCCGGCTCATGATCATCGGCATTTCAATGGCGGCCTTCCTCCTGATTCTGGTGGCGCTGCAGCAGTCGATCACGCGGTTTACCGGGCTGACATCCCTTCAAATCTATCTCCTTTTTCCGGTATTGGTCGGGTTTTCCCTTGAAAGTTTTATAGGCACACTGCTTTTTGCCCTTGGGCGGCGGGTTGCGGCTTCCGTCTATCTTTGCGCCACAGCGGCTTTTGCCATTGCTTACCTGATCCTGGTACATCTTTTCTCCGAAATTACCTTGACAAAGGTGCTGTTGATGTTTTTTGTCGCGCCCATTGCATCTTTGCTGCCGCTGATGTTTTGGATCGACCGCGATAAAATGTTGCCTCTGGCATATGACAGGGCCGCCCTGATCCGCCTGGCGGATTTCACGAAATGGATGGTCCTCAGCGGCGCGGCGGTCTATTTGCTGAAATGGGGCGATAATATCATTCTGCGTCTGTTTGTCCCCATGGAGGAAATCGGCGTATACAACCTCGGATACCAGTTTTTCAAGGGGACCATCATGGGGATTGATTTTGTCAAATTCTATTTTCTCCCCTTTATTGCGGTTCATATCGCCGATACGGAAAAAATCGCTTACTATCTCAATGTCAAACGGACCAAGCTGGTGATCCTGGGGGCGGCATTTATGGCAATGCTTTTTATTTTCATGCCGCATCTGGTGGGTTTATTGTATTCCGAGCATTATCAGGATTCCGTGCTTGTATTTCGCATCCTGCTCATCGGGTCGGCATTCTACCTGTGCAGCGGTTTTTATGACCCTGTCCTGGACACCCTTGGGAAATACAAGGTGATTCAAGGCATGCTGGTGGCGGCGATCTGCTTCAATCTGGTCCTGGATTATGTTTTGATCGGCCGGATGGGGTTTTTGGGAGCGGCCATTGCCACGAGCGCAACCTATGTGCTGCTTTCGGTTGCAAAAACAATCTGTTTTAGACATGTCGCGGGGCGCTGGTGATAAAGAATGTTGAAAATCCGCGTTCCTTTCGGTACAATGGCCATGAATTTCTGGTTTCATTATTGATGAACCATCCAAAGCGAGGATGATCCATGAAAGATTCATTAAAGCAGGGAATTTCGCATGAATTTACGTTTCGGGTGCCGGAAACCAAAACCGTTCCCTACCTGTTTCCGGAAGCCCCGCAGTTTCAGGAGATGCCCCGGGTTCTGGCCACGGGGTTTCTGGTGGGTTTGATCGAATGGACCTGTATTCAGGCGATCAATCCCCATATAGACTGGCCGGGAGAGCAGACCGTGGGCACACAGATAAACATGCAGCATATGGCGGCCACGCCGCCGGGATGCGATGTGACGGTAAAGGTTCGTCTTACGGCCATAGAGGGTCGAAAACTGACCTTTGATGTCGATGCCGGAGATGGTTTGGATACGATCTGCAAGGGAACTCACGAGCGGTTTGTCATTGATGCGGAAAAATTTTCCGCAAAACTTATCGCGAAAATAAAGCAGGCCGGGGAAAAAGAGCCATGATGGACCGATCTTTCATGCGTGTTTTCGGCGCCGTCCTCCTGCTGCTGACCTGCGGGGCTGGGGGACTGCGCGCGGAAAACGATTATTTCCAGGAAATCGATACGGGACTGCATGTGGGCCGGTTTATGTCTCCGACACCATCGGCGTCAGGGGATTCAACGATCCTGGTCATTCGCGTCAGTCCCGCGGAATATGAATTCCGGCTTCTGATCGCTGGAGAACTCGGCAACAAGGGGATGACCGTCAGACAATGGTGTACATCCTTTGGATTGATCGGCGGCATCAATGCCGGCATGTTTCAGGCGGATTACCTGACCCATGTCGGTTACATGAAAAACGGCGATCATATCCATAATTCAGCCGTCAGTTCCAAATATATGTCCGCACTGGCCTTCAATTCCGCTGGTCCGGACGGTCAAGATATCCGGATTTTCGATCTCGATGCGGTCGCGTTGACCGATATCATCAAAGACTATCATACGGTCGTTCAGAATCTGCGGTTGATCAAGCGTCCCCGTGAGAACAAGTGGTCTCAGCAGGACAGGACATGGAGCGAGGCGGCCCTTGGCCAGGACGGGTCCGGCAATATCCTGTTCATTTTTTCCCGGTCGCCCTATTCCATGCATGATTTCAACAATATCCTGCTCGCACTTCCCATCGATATCGTTTGTGTCCAGCATCTCGAGGGAGGCGCCCAGGCGTCCATTTATCTTTCGCACAAGGGAATTGAAATCGATGAGCAGGGCTGCATTCAGCACGACTGCAATGAAATCGAAGGACTGGAGGGCGTCTGGCGGATTCCCAATGTTCTCGGTTTCTACAAAAAGACTAAATAATCAAAGGAATAGTCCATGAGCGATGACGTTTATCGGAAACTGGCCAATGTGCTGGATGCGCTGCCAAACGGGTTTCCGGCAACAGAAGACGGGGTGGAAATCCGGCTGCTCAAAAAGATTTTTTCACCCGGAGAAGCGGCGTTTTTCTGCGAGTTGAAACTGAAATTCGAAACCCCGCAGCAGATCGCCGCGCGCACCGGCCGGCCCCTTGCGGAGGTGTCGGAAATCCTGGCGGTCATGTCGGAGAAAGGCCAGATTTTCGGCATCGATCTCGGTGCGGTGAAACTATATAAAATGATGCCCTGGGCCTTCGGCATTTATGAGTTTCAGCTTCCCCGCATGGATCGCGAGCTGGCTGAAATGTGCGAGGACTACCACCCTGTTTTCGGTAAGCGTTTTTTCTCCCATAAGCCCCAGCTCATGCAGGTGATCCCCATTGAATCGGAAATCGAAGGCAGACACGAGACACTGCCTTACGAGCGGGTTTCCAACATCATCGAAAACAGTCAATCCTTTATGTATTTCGACTGTATCTGTAAAAAGGAAAAGGGGTTGCTCGATGATCCGTGCAGCAAACCCGTTCAGGTGTGTACGGCGTTCGCGCCCATTCCGGGGATATTTGATAATCATCCTTACGGAAAAACCATGACCCGGCAGGAAGCTTATGAATTGATGAAAAAGACCGAAGAAGCCGGGCTGGTTCACATGACATGGAACGTCCAGAACGGTCATTATTTCATCTGCAACTGCTGCGGGTGCTGCTGCGGCATCTTAAAAGGCATCAACGAACTGGAAATCGACGCATCCCGGGTGATCAACTCCAATTATTATGCGGTCATCGATCCGGACGCCTGCACCGGATGTGGTCTATGCGCTGACGAGCGCTGCCAGGTGCATGCCATTGCCCAGGCGGATGATATCTATCAGGTGGTGTCCCAAAAATGCATCGGATGCGGTCTGTGCGTGACGACCTGCCCGGCGGATGCCGTCAGCCTGGTGCGGAAAGACCCTGAAAGGGTCGAGGTCCCGCCCGCAGATGAGATGGACTGGTATGAACAGCGCGCAAAGATGCGGGGGATGGATATCAGCGTGTTCAAGTAGCGGCGATATAAAGCTGGTAAGAGCTGATCGCATTTTCACGAAGATGTCGCCTGGGCAACGCAGGGAGATGTCTTGGGAAATTATGTCTGGGATGCGATCTGGCCGGAGTCGATCAGTTTCCCTATGCCTGTGGACAGTTTCAGAGAGTTCACATCATTGAGTTTCTGCGGCGGGCTCCCGGAAAGAAAATCAAACGTGCTTTCCTCCAGGAACAGGGATGGATTTTTCCGGCACAGAAAATAGAGAAAGCCTCGAAATGCCGCTGTCGGATTGGCGACGGTGTTGATGGCAAAATCCGCGTACCGGATGTTGGGCGCATCGCAGGCAAAAGGACGTTTCACGGAATGGATAAACATCAGAAGTGTGGTGGTTTCCTTTCCGTCATCGTGATTATAAACAGAAATTGCATAGACGTGGTTGAAGGGGATTTCGGGCATGCCTGTTTTAGCAAAAACTAGACCGGTGGGCGTACCGGAAATCCCCCGGATCTCCTGGGGCGCAAATTCGGGTTCGCCTTTATTCATCATGGGAATCGTAATGACCCGCGGACCTTCCTGACGGGGTGGGGGTTTTGGAGGTGCTGCGGCCGGGGCCGGGGATGGGGCCGAAACCGGTTCCGCCGGCACGATCCGGCAGACGGCGCCGGCCTTTTTCAGGGCCATAACATAATTTTGGGCGGTCTCAGCATCGACATTTTTTTTGATTACCGACATTTTTTTGGCAAACAGCGCGTCAATGCCCGCCGGTGAAGTCTTGAAGAGAGCGGCCATGCGTTGCCTGACCGAAGCATCGGATTGTCCTTCGGTAATCTCGCCTGAAAAAACAACGTGATATCTTTTTTCCGTCATGTCGGACCCCTGCCTTGTTTGGTGGATGAATTCAAAAAATAAATTGAAACTTTATATTACTGCATCATCGGATGTTAAGTCAAGCCGTAACAGATCGTAAACAGTCGTATAAAATTAAATTATCTTCCCTTTCGGCCGTAAAAGCTGGGGGCCTGTCGCTGGAGCGGGCGTTTGTCAAAACCATGCTTTTCGTGTTCACCTGGTGACCGCCGATGAAGGCGGGCGCCTGTTTTGCCCAAGGCGGTTTGGCTGGAAAAATTGCCGGGAGCCTGTCTTGACACGAGTGAAAAGAGACTTATCTTTTAAAAAAATATTGCTATGGGTTCAATATGAATATAACCTATTTGAGTTTAAGCGAAATTTAATTTCTCGAATCGAATATTCGGAATATGACACCGGCGAAACTGCAACCCTTCTTTTTCGGCATTTATTCGGCGGCCCGCCGTGTTGAATTTTTCTTTTTGCTGGAAGCCTTCCGGAAAATCATCCAACCGATTTATGGCGTTTATCCGCTTGATATCCGATTGTTTTACAATCCAGACCATCCCATTCCGCAATAGCGTTAAGCGGATGTGCCGACGGCCGGTCAGCATGAGCGATGGCACGGATTTCCAATAGCCGGTTTTTAGACGTCTGTTGACATTCGGCATCCTTAAAGGATGTCGGGTTTGATTTAACCATAGAAAGTTGAAAGGGATTGAAGAGAGATGAAAATCAGACCACTTAATGACAGAATGCTGGTAAAGCGCGTAGCAGAGGAAACCATGACCAAGGGCGGTCTCATTATTCCCGATACCGCCAAGGAAAAACCGCAACGAGGGGAAGTGATTGCCGTGGGTCCCGGAAAAATGGGCGATGACGGCAAACGGACACCGCTGGATGTCAAGGCCGGCGACATGGTGTTGTTTTCAAAATACGCGGGGACCGAGATCAAGATGGACGGGGTTGAACATGTGTTTATGAGAGAAGACGACATACTGGGAGTCATCAGCTAATCCAAAAAGGAGAAACAAGAAATGAGTGCGAAAATGATTTGTTACGGAGCCAAAGCCAGGGAGTTTATGCTCAAGGGGGTAAACACACTGGCCAATGCCGTGAAAGTGACCATGGGTCCCAAGGGGAACAATGTTGTACTGGAAAAGTCTTTTGGCGCGCCCACCGTGACCAAGGACGGCGTGACCGTGGCCAAGGAAATTGAAATCGAAGGCAAGTTCGAGAATATGGGCGCCCAGATGGTGCGTGAAGTCGCCAGTAAAACCAGTGACGTGGCCGGCGACGGCACCACAACGGCAACCGTCCTGGCCCAGGCCATCTATAACGAAGGCCAGAAGCTGGTGGCCGCCGGCATGAATCCCATGTCCCTCAAGCGCGGCATGGACAAGGGTGTTGCCGCCGTCGTCGAAGAGCTGAAGAAGATGTCCAAGCCCATTAAGGATAAGAAGGAAATCGAGCAGGTGGGCACCATCGCCGCCAACAGTGACGACACCGTGGGCAAGATTATTTCTGATGCCATGGAAAAGGTCGGCAAGGAAGGGGTGATCACGGTTGAAGAAGCCAAAAGCATGGAAACCACGCTGGAAGTGGTGGAAGGCATGCAGTTCGACCGTGGCTACATCTCTCCCTATTTCCTCACCAATGCGGAAAAAATGGAGACCGTCCTGGCGGATCCTTATATCCTGATCCATGAGAAGAAAATCTCCAACATGAAGGATTTTTTGCCCCTCCTGGAAATAGTGGCCCAGTCCGGAAAACCGCTCATGGTGATCGCCGAGGATATCGAAGGCGAAGCTCTGGCGACCCTGATCGTCAATAAACTGCGGGGCACCCTGAAAGTGGCGGCCGTCAAGGCCCCGGGTTTCGGTGACCGGCGCAAGGCCATGCTCGAGGATATCGGCGTTTTGACCGGCAGCCAGGTGATTTCCGAGGATGTCGGCATTAAACTGGAAAGTGTCGGGCTTAAGGATCTCGGACAGTGCAAGACCGTAAAAATCGATAAGGACAACACCACCATCGTGGACGGCGCCGGCAAGAAAGGCGCCATCGAGGCCCGGATCAAGCAGATCCGCGCTCAGATTGAAGACACGACCTCCGACTATGACCGGGAAAAACTCCAGGAGCGGCTGGCCAAGCTGGTGGGCGGCGTCGCCGTGATCCGTATCGGCGCGGCCACCGAAACCGAGATGAAGGAGAAAAAAGCCCGGGTCGAGGATGCTCTCAACTCCACCCGCGCTGCCGTGGAGGAAGGGATCGTGCCCGGCGGCGGCGTGGCCCTGATCCGCTGCATCCCGGCTTTAGACAAGGTCAAGGCGACGGGCGAAGAGAAAAGCGGGATCAAGATTTTGAAGCGGGCTCTGGAAGAACCGCTGCGGCAGATCACCAACAATGCCGGTATCGACGGTACCGTAGTGGTCAATAAGGTCAAGGAAGGAAAAGGTGATTTTGGTTTCAACGCGTCAACCGAACAGTATGAGGACCTGGTGGAAGCCGGCGTGGTTGACCCCACCAAGGTTGTCCGGTTTGCTCTTCAGAACGCCGCCTCCGTGGCTGGCCTGATGATCACCACCGAGGCCATGATCTCGGAAAAGCCAAAGAAAAAGAAGGGCGGCGCGGACATGCCGCCGGATGATTATATGGATGACGACATGTATTGATCCAAAAAAGTTCAGTCCCGCGCGATAAACGGTTTTCTGAGCGGGAGCATCAACACCTGAAAGGGTCCCGTCCCTGATCTGTTTACAGGGGCGGGACCCTTTTTTTATCCTTTTTCCCGGCATGTGTGTCCGGATCATCAGGCCGGAGGGCATTGGGATAAACATTATCAGGCCCCAAGAGAGCCTGCCAGATCATCAAACAGACGGGCCATGAGCGTCTCGGCACGGTAACCGGTAAATTAACCCCATCTTCACAGGCGTGATTTTCCATGTCATGATGTC
>CAYZXZ010000066.1:0-13685 GCA_964481615.1 uncultured Desulfobacteraceae bacterium
CGCGTCGATTTCCGTGGTGTGGTCCAGCATGACCACGCTGTCGGCGCCGTGGGGCATCATGCCGCCGGTGGGAATGCGCATGGCTTCTCCTGGCCCGACCGGGCCGTGGGGGAGTTCACTCATTGCAATGGAGCCGGTAATGGTCAGGTATGCCGGGTTGGCTTCGGAGGCCCCGAAGGTTGAAGCCGCGCAAACCGCGTATCCATCCATGGTGGACCGGGCAAATTCGGGAATATCAGTGTCCGCCTTGATATCAGATGCGAGAACACGTCTCGGGGCGTCAAGGATGTCGATGCGTTCCCTGCTCACCTTTGAAAAATCCGGCAGATGGGCAAAAACGTCTTTGATATCGGTGACCGTGAAAAATTCTTTCATCAGCAGGCTGTTTTATTCCGATTGGAAAAGAAATATTTCATCATCGAGAACGCCGGATGCCACGCGGGTGACCGGGCCGGTTAGGGTGACTGCGTAATCGGCATCGATGCGGATTTCAAGGCATCCGCCGGGCATGTGCACGGTCATTTCATGGTCCGTCAGACCGAGCCGGTGCGCCGTGGCGGCCGCGGCCGAGGCGCTGCTGCCGGATGCCAGAGTGTATCCCGCGCCCCGTTCCCAGATTTCAATGCGGATGTTGTTGCGATCCATGATTGCCGCGAACTGCACGTTGGTCCGGTTGGGAAACAGGGGGTGGAGTTCCAGTTGCGGCCCCAGTGTTTTGGCCAGTGTCGGCGAGACCGGATCATGGAAAATCACGCAGTGGGGATTGCCGATGGTGACGGCGCAAAACACCAGGTCCCGGCCCTCAATTGCAATGGTTTCATTGATGACCTCGCGGGTCGGTCCGGTAACCGGTATGTCGCGGCTGTTAAAACTTACCGTTCCCATGGCCACGGATATCATTCGGGTGTTCTCATCAATGCATGATTCCACCACGCCGCCGATGGTGGCAATGGTGAATGTGCCTCCGGACACCCGTTTCATGTCTGAAAGGTATCGGGAAAAAATCCTTAATCCGTTTCCGCTTTTTTCCGCCTCACTGCCGTCCGGGTTGAATATCCGGACACCGAAGTCCGCGTCCGCGGTTTCAAGGGGACCCAGCAGGATCCCGTCTCCGCCGATGCCGTAGTTCCGGTGGCAGATCCGCCAGATGCGGTCCGGCGTAAGGGGCGGCATCGCCGGGGCGGGGTCAATGACGATATAATCGTTTCCCAGTCCGTGATATTTATGAAATGCGATCATCTGCTGCATGGGTTTCATGGGTTTTAGTTTTGGCCCGCTGGCTGCCGGAGTTCCCGTTTTCTTTCTCCAGGTACCGGATCGGGCACGCGGATCTGAATTTGCAGTAGATCTCCGGATCCAGGCACTGTATGCACTCTTCGCAAAGGTAAATTTCGTGTTTCTGGCAGAGATACGGGGTTTTTCGGTCTGGATGACGGATGCATCTGCCCATGGTATTGAATGAACCTCGCTTCGCGCATGTCCCGAAAATGCTCACGAAGCGAGCAAAACGGGGCTTCTTCTTCTCAGTAACTTGATGTGGTCAACCGCCGCGAAACCATCAAGCATGACGGCATTGAAACCCGAATTTAACAGTACAATCCGGGTTGAACAAGGGAAAACTGACGGATATGGAAAACCCTGCCCTGATCGATGGGTTTACGCTTGAATTCATGGCGCTTTTTCTTTACAAGAAGAGGCTATGGGATATGTGTTTGATTTTCAGGATGCCGTATCATATGAGCGATGGCTTCAGGACAGCCTGAACCAGGCCGTTGTCGCTCTTCAAAACCGGCTGATGCTTGACCTGATCCGCCCGGTTCGCGGGCAGCGTTTGCTCGATATCGGTTGCGGAACCGGGGCCGGTCTTGCGCCGTTTCTGGACCTTGGTATCCAGTTGACAGGTATCGATCCGTCGCCCTATATGCTTGATGTGGCCCGGGACAAGTTCCGGCACCGGGTGGACCTGCAATGGGGGCATGCCGAGGATCTGCCCTTTGATGACAATGCCTTCAACTGGGCCGTCCTGTGCATGACCCTGGAGTTCTGCGATGACCCGGAAAAGGCACTGGAAGAGGCGTGCCGGGTCGCCAAAGACGGAGTTTTTGTGGGTATTATCAACAAATACGCTTTTAAATCCGCAAGGCGCCGCATGCGGGGGATATTTGCCCGGTCGATATACAAACAGGCCTGTTTTTTCAGCATTAGGGATGTCCGTCACATGTTTTTCCGGATTTTGGGGGACGTGCCGATGGACTGGCGGACAGTATACACGTTTCCCCGGATCTTTCCCGGGATGGCCGCCCGGATCGAAGCTTCCTGGATCATGCGGAAGAGTCCCTTCGGCGCGTTCGCCGGGTTGATCGCCCTACCGGTTCCCCGGTTCCGGACAACGCCGCTGACCCTCAAGTCGCCCGCAAGTCGGATCGTGCCGTCCGGCAGCAATGCCGTCAGCTGCGCCGGAGATCTCAAGGTCGTTTGGAATGATGACGTGGAATAATGGGGAGGCTGCCATAATGGAAGCCTTATTGTATGAGAAAAAAGAAGACGCCAAGGTGCAGTGCCGTTTGTGCAATCACCAATGTGTCATCAAAAGCGGCTCGAACGGGATCTGCGGGGTTCGGGAGAACATCGGCGGCCGGCTGGAAACCCTGGTATACGACCGGGTCATCGCAGTTCATGTTGATCCCATTGAAAAAAAGCCCCTGTTCCATTTTCTTCCCGGAACGCTTTCCTTTTCCCTGGGCACCGTGGGATGCAATTTCAAGTGCCGCTTCTGCCAGAACGCCGATATCGCCCAGATGCCTTCCGATTATAACGGCCGGATCATCGGCGATTCCGTCTCCCCTGAAGAAGTCGTCGCCGGTGCCGTGAAGAGCGGCTGCCGGAGCATTGCCTACACCTACACCGAGCCCACGGTTTTTTTTGAGCTGGCATATGAAACCGCGCGCCTTGCACATGCCCGTGATCTGAAAAATGTGTTTGTGAGCAACGGTTATATGACTGCCGAGGCCCTGGAGATGATCGGGCCGTATCTTGACGCGGCCAATGTTGATCTTAAGGCCTTTTCCGATGATTTTTACAAGAAACAGTGCGGGGCGCGGCTGTCTCCGGTGCTCGATACTCTGCGGCTGATGAAAAAATCGGGTGTTTTCGTGGAGGTCACCACGCTGCTGATTCCGGGATTAAACGATGATCCGTCGGAACTGGCGGAACTTGCAGGGTTTATCCGGGATGATATTGGAGACGACACACCCTGGCACGTCAGCCGGTTTCACCCAACATACCGTCTCCTGGACCGGCCCCCGACCCCGCACGCGACCCTTGCCAAAGCCCGGGAGATCGGGCTGCGGGCCGGGCTGAAATATGTCTATACCGGAAACATCCCCGGCGATAACGGTGAAAACACGTTCTGTCACGGCTGTGGCCGTATTCTGATCGCCCGCAGGGGGTTTTCGATTCTGAAAAACAACATCCGCGATGACCGGTGTCCGGATTGCGGGGCCGTCATCAGCGGTGTGGGAATGTCAAAATGAGCGGGTTCCTGATAAAAGCGGCGATCGGACTCCGGTCCGGGGCGGACACGATGCTTACCTACGGCCGGATGATCCGGTTCAGCCACACGATCTTCGCGCTGCCCTTTGCCTTGTCGGCCGTGGTGCTGGCCCAGCGTGTAAACCCCATCGAAGCGGTAGATCTGGTCTGGATACTGGCGGCCATGATCGGCGCGCGTTCGGCGGCCATGGGTTTTAATCGGATTGTCGATGCCCGTTTCGACAGGGACAATCCCCGCACCGCCGGTCGGGAGATTCCCACCGGCCGCATCTCCCTGAGATCTGCTGCGGTTTTCGTTGTCCTTTCGTCGGCATTGTTTGTCGGGGCCGCGGCAATGCTCAACATGCTCTGCCTGATACTTTCCGTTCCCGTTCTGCTGGTACTGTTCGGCTATTCCTACACCAAGCGTTTCACCCGTTGGAGCCATCTTTATCTCGGTTTTGCCATATCCCTTGCGCCCATGGGAGCCTGGATCGCCCTGACAGGATTGTTTTCATGGGGGATAATGAGCCTGAGTCTGGCCCTGATGACCTATATCGCGGGTTTTGATATTATCTACGCCTGCCAGGATGTTGATTATGACCGGACGCGAAACCTTTTTTCCGTGCCGGCTCATTACGGGGTGGACACGGCCCTGAAGCTTGCCGTCGGGCTTCATGTGATATCTTTCTGCTTTTTTGGGCTGGTTTATCTTTTTTTTGATATGGGATGGATTTATATGGCCGCCGCGGCCGTCATCGGCGGCCTGTTCGTCCTGGAACACCGGCTGGTGCGCGGCGGGGATCTGAAACATATCGAGCTGGCGTTTTTCCATGTCAACAGCGTCATATCCGTGGTGCTGTTTCTGGGCGTGCTGGTTGACGAATGGGTGATGCGATGGATGATGTAAATGTTGGAAACCGAAAAAGGATCGTGGTGGCCATATGCGGAGCTTCGGGAGTAATTTACGGCATCCGGCTGATCCGCGCTCTGATGGCCATGCCGGTGGAAACCCGCCTGGTGATATCACGGGCCGGCAGGGCCATCCTGGCCCATGAGGCGGGGTTTACCAGCAAATCCATGGCGGATTTTTTCAAGGATCATCCGATGACATGCCATCCCGGGGCGACCCTGGTTGAACTGGATCCGGATGACGGGTTTGCTGCCATTGCCAGCGGGTCTTTTCAGCACCTGGGGATGGTGATCGCGCCCTGTTCCATGAACACCCTGGCCGCGGTGGCGGCCGGAATCACGGAAAACCTGATTCACCGGGCCGCAGATGTCTGTCTCAAGGAAGGCCGGCCCCTGATACTTGTTCCCAGGGAAACGCCGCTTTCTGTGATTCATCTGCAAAACATGCTCCGGCTTGCCGAAGCCGGGGCCGTGATTCTGCCTCCTTCCCCCGGTTTTTACCTGAATCCCAGAACCATCGAGGACCTTGTGGACGGCGTGGTGGCCCGCATCCTGGATCGGCTCGGTTTTCATCACGATATCGCGCCGCGCTGGAGCGGCCTCGAGGCATAGATGACCGCGACGGATTGTTCCTGGCAGGCCCTCCTGGCCGACAGCATTGCAACGGCCGCCGCTCTTGCCGCCGTCCTTCCCGTGGATCGCGACGCCGTCGGCCGGGTCATTGCCAGATATCCCATGCGCATTAATCCGTATTTTTTTTCCCTGATCCAAAAACCGGATGATCCCTTGTGGCGCCAGGCGATCCCGGATCTGCGAGAACTCGTCGATGACCCCACCGTTGCGCCGGACCCCACCCGGGAGGCTTTCCAGTCGCCGTCGCCCCTGGTCGTTCACCGGTATCCGGACCGGGTCGTGTTCCTGGTGTCGGATCGCTGCGCCCTCTATTGCCGCCATTGCATGCGCAAGCGGATGGTGGGCAGGGAGCGGGGCGTCACGGAAGCCGACATCGACACTGGCATCGGCTACATCCGGGACTGCAATGCCGTGCGGGAGGTGATCCTTTCCGGCGGAGATCCTTTCCTGCTCCCCGATGACCGTATCGACGACATCCTCGGCCGGATCCGGCGCATTTCACATGTGGATGTCATCAGGGTTCACACCCGGATCCCGTGCGTGCTTCCGGCCCGGGTGACCGACGGATTGGCGGCCCTGCTCGGCGCGTTTCACCCGCTTTATGTCAATATCCAGTTCAACCATCCGGATGAACTCACCCCTGATGCCGAAGCCGCATGCAAAAAACTGACGGATGCCGGCATTCCCCTGGGAAGCCAGACGGTGCTGCTCAAAGGGATAAACGATGACCCGCCGACCATGATGAACCTGATGCGCGGGCTCCTGAAAAACCGGATCAGGCCCTATTACCTGCATCATGCTGACCCGGTGGCCGGGACCGGCCATTTCCGAACCGGCGTGGACGCGGGGCGGGCCATCCTGAGGCATCTTCAGGGTCGGATTTCGGGAATGGGGATTCCCCGTTACATGATCGATTTGCCCCGGGGGGGCGGCAAGGTGCCCCTTGGGCCGGATTATGTTTGTCGGGAGACTTCCGGGGGCCTGGCGGTTCGCAATTATCAGGGTGATTTTTTTGACTATCCGGTTTCTCTAAAAAACAATTGACTGACGGATGAGTCCATCATAATTGATGAACCCGCAAAAAGTCGAATTGTTTGCTTCGGGAGTCTTTGGGGCGCGATTTTCATGAATGCGGATCGCGCGATGACCGGAAGTGACAGGCGTTTTTTTCAACAGGTTGGCGTAAAGGCGATCTATAGACGTGCCGCTGAAAGCATCTCAAAGATTTTACAATCGCATGGTCATACTGGCCCGGCAGTCCTATGACCGTCTTATCCGGATCAGGGGGACCCCCCATGAGATCGGTATGGGCATGGCCCTGGGTCTTTTTATCGGTATGGCGCCGCTGATGGGCGTCCAGATGGCGATCGCGGTTTTTTTCGCCATGCTGCTGAAATGGAACAAGCTTACCGCGGTCATCGGGGTGTGGATAACCAATCCGTTCACAGCTCTGCCGATTTACGGAATCAATTACATGGTGGGTGCTTATGTAACGGGCGTGAAATCACCTTTCCGGCTTGGCGGAGAACCGCATTTCCCCCTTCTCATTGATATTCTTATGAAAGCTCCGGAGATTTTTTTGACCTTGTTTGTCGGGGGGATCATCACGGGGATTCCCTGTTCCGTGGCGGGATATTTTTTTACCTATGTCGCGGTGAACCGTTACCAGGCAGAAATCAAACGTCAGCTGGCCATTCAGCGGGAAAAGATATCCCGCGGAAAAGAAAAGCTGGCGGAAAAGGCAAGGAAAATTTCTTCCCGCCGGCGGAAAAAAAAGAAGAGAAGATAGGGATGACCGGCAAAAACCGCTCGCATCACGGGTTTGTTTTGGCTCCGGTTTTTCGAATCCGGACGATGACCGGCCGGTATTTCCCGGTTTTGCCGGCTTTGCGGTCCTTGAGTTTGACTACGCCGACGGCGGCGATCAGGGCGGTGAAACCGAAAACAGCGGCAAAAAGCGACGGGTCGCCGTTGAACCGGAGCGCGAGATGGTTGCCGATCAGTGCGCCGGCGACCATGACAAGGATCGGAAACACATAGAGAAAAAATGAGAGCCGCAGCAGTTGGCCGGTTTTCATTTCCACATCCACCGTATCCCCCACCCGGGCGTTTATGGGGTTGGACGCCTCAAATTCCATTTCCTTTCCGTCCGCGACGCTGGTGCATCGTTCTTTTTCCCTGCACCCCTCGCACGCCGATGACCGCCTGGCTCTTAAAATGGCATTGTTGCCTTTTACCGCCGTAACGCGTCCCTGTTCGGTCGCCATAATGCTTTTTCGTCAATCCGCCGGTTTCATGCGGCTTCGGCGCTTTTTGCCGATTGATCCGAATAGCAGATCAAACCGCATTTCAAGCACCGGGCCGCCTCGGCCCTGACCATGTCCTCGGTGAATCCCTGCTCGATTTCACAACATTGCCTGGGAATCCGGCTGATATCGCACTGGGGCATGATCTGCCTGGGTATTTGCGGGATATTGTTTAGATGGCCCACGCACTGAAGCACCGTATCCAGCGTTACCACATTTTCGGGTAAATCAGCGTCAATGCCGTACATGGATTTGTGAATGGAAACGGCCGCGCGTCTTCCTGCCGCAATTGCCCGGATGGCGGCGCTGAAATCGGTGATAACATCGCCATTGGCCAGCAATCCACGGGCGGGGGCGTATTCCGGATTTTTATAAGGCGGGATGGCGGTCCATTCCATAAACTTGCCGGACACGCCGGAAGATGGCGCCTTCCCGTCATCCGCAGTTTCTTTCACCGTCCGGCAAAAGATCAGTTCCGGCAACCTTTCGGATTCAATGATCAGGGTGTCTGTTGTGATATTGGTTGTCGTATTGGTTGCCGGATCAATGCAGGCGATTTCCGTCAGGCGCTCATCCACGCCGGACAGGCCGGCGACGGTGGTATTGAAAAGTAAATCGACGCCTTCATGCTGCAGCAAAGCATTGGTGGCGGGCGTCAGCGGAGAATTTTCCGCCGTATCCCGGAAGATGACGGTGATTTTTTTCGCGCCCAGATGCCTGCAGATCTTTACCGCATCCATCGTTAATTCACCGCTTTCAACAATAACGGCGTTTTGGCCGATACCGATTTTACAGCGGTTGGAAAGGCCGCTTTTTATGAGATCGATCAACAGGTATGCGCCGGGAACGGCCGGTTCGGGCTGGACATCGCCCAGCCGTTCGGTCCGGCTGTCCCATCCGCCCGTGGCAAGGAAAACAGATTCAAACCCCTGGGCCAGAAGCGATGCAACGGTGAAATCCTTTCCAAGGTTCTGACTGGTCCGGGCTTCAACGCCCATGGCAAGGACGCCTTCGATATCCCAGTCCAGAATTTCCGGCGGAAGCCGATATTGGGCGATGGCGGTTCGCAGCAGTCCGCCCAGGTCCGCGTCCGCTTCGAAAACCACCGGCGCATGGCCCAGGCGGGCCGAAAAGAAAGCTGTTGACAATCCTTCCACGCCGCTGCCGACGATGGCGATGCGGCGATGGGTGTCGAGCGCTTTGTACGGCAGGATGTGCTCGCCGGTCTCTTTTTCATGGTCCGCGGCAAATCGTTTCAGGAAATTAATGGCCATCGGCTCGTCCGCCAGGTTCCGTCTGCATTCGGTTTCACAGGGCCGGGGACAGATACGGCCGATAACCGTGGGGAAGGGATTCCGTTCCTTGATGACTTCAATTGCCTTTTGATAATCGCCCGTGTTGATATGGTCGATGTAGGCGCAGATATCGATGCCGGCCGGGCATGCCCGCTGACAGGGGGTGGTGCAGTCGTTTGTTGTGTATTCCTTTAGTATCCGACGTGTTACTGAAGACAGGGTGATGATGTGTTTCGGGCAGACGCGTTCGCAGGTGCCGCACCCGGTGCATAATGATTCATCCACCACGGGCAGACCATCATCGTCCATGCGGATGGCGTCAAAGGGACACGCCTTTTCGCAGGAGCCCAGCCCGAGGCAGCCAATGCCGCATTCCTTCATGCCGCCGTAAAGCATGGCCGCCGCCTGGCAGGTGGAAAGCCCGTCGTAAGTATATTTGAGCGCCGCGTCTCGTGTTCCGTAGGTACAGCCCGGCCGTGCGATATCCGGCTCTTTTGCCTCGAGAGAAACTCCCAGCGCCGCCGCGATGGCAACGGCCGTTTCCTCGCCCGCCGCCACACAGGATGACGGAGACGCCTTGACGGCCACAATGGCTTCGGCGTTGGCACTGCACCCGGGCAGTCCGCACCCGCCGCAATTGGCCCCGGGCAGCATGGACTCGACTTCAAGGATTAAATGGGTCGACATAAACGTAAAATATTTTTGACGCAAAGGCGAGGCCGGCGCCGATGATCAGCTCCATTCCTCCCAGCAGAAAAACGGCTTCAAACATAATCGTGACTCCCGAAATTTCTGATAATGCATTCATTAACGGCTAAAGGTTTTTCG
This sequence comes from uncultured Desulfobacteraceae bacterium, assembly GCA_964481615.1. Classification (GTDB taxonomy): domain Bacteria; phylum Desulfobacterota; class Desulfobacteria; order Desulfobacterales; family Desulfosalsimonadaceae; genus SURF-33. Next base: position 9,506 of record CAYZXZ010000066.1, read on the forward strand.
AAAATTTTGAAATATAGTTCATAGCACCCTGAAAAATGGATGTCCATATGATATTTGAAAATTAAAAATGAAAATGATTCCGGGTTTCGCTTCAGCTTGCATTTGGAACTTATCGTTAAAGCCGGCGGCAGAAGGATTGAAGCGGGATTACCAGTCAACCTCGGTTTTAACTAACGCTTTCTTTAAAAATGAGGTCAGGCGGCTTTTAGTGATCGCAGGCTCGGGAATGTCGCCGTAAATCAGCACCGCCACGTATTCAGCCAGGCTTCCCCAGTATTTGATCATTTCATTGTACATGACCCAGATCATGATTTTCCGGTATTCCGAAGGCGGTTTGCCGAGGGATTTCCCGCTAACGCTGCATGGATGGATGGAAACCCCGTCACCAATCAGAAGCAATCGAAGCAAGGCAAGGCTTCTGGGCATGTGATAATCCGATGTCACCAGGATGACCGATTGCAATCCCTGTTGTTTGATAATACGGGATACATGATAGGCATTTTCAAATGTGGTGCGCGCAAAGGGTTCGGCCAGGTGCTTGATTCCGGGCTGGAGGCCATATTTCGCATCGTATTTTTGACGGCTGCCTTCGGTGGCGGGGGACAATAGAATAAAAGGGACATTTACCGCGTTGGCCTTTGCGTATCCTGCTTCCACGCGTGGCGTCGTGCCACCGAAAATCACCACGGCATCCGGTTCCGTCCCGGCGCCTTCCATGTTCAGCACCATCAGAAAATAAAGGGCCTGAAGGAGCGCAACAATAATTACGGCTATTGCCGCCCGGGCGGCAACCCGCAGGGTTTTATGCTTATAAAATACATTCATTGCTCTGCGGCTCATACTCCGGCACTATTTCTTGCATTGCCGACCGAATGGCGTCCCCGTTGTAGGTCATAGCCACTTCCTCAAGGACCTTGATCCCGTTAAACAGCCATCGCCGGTATTCCTCCGGGCTTTGCCGGCCGTTCAAGCAATCCTGCGATTTCAGGATCATGATTTTTTCGTGAGATGTTTTCACGATATTTTCATCCTGGGTGATCAGCTCTTCATATAGTTTTTCCCCTTCCCGCAAGCCGGTAAAAACGATTTCAATGTCCTCATCCGGCTCTTTTCCCGAAAGACGGATCAAATCCCGCGCCATATCGCTGATCTTAATAGGAATCCCCATGTCGAGAACAAAGATTTCGCCGCCGGTTCCCAGAGCCGCCGCCTGGAGAATCAGTTGCGCGGCTTCGGGGATGGTCATGAAAAAGCGGGTCACCTCCGGATGGGTGATGGTCACCGGCCCCCCCTTGGCGATCTGCTCCCGAAACAACGGCACCACCGAACCGGCGGAGTTCACCACGTTGCCGAACCGGACCGTCATCATCCGGGTATTGTTTCCCATAAAGGCGTTGAGCATCAGTTCACAGATGCGTTTACTGGCGCCCATGACATTGACGGGCTGGACGGCCTTATCCGTGGAAACCATTATAAAATGCGGGACGTTGTGCTTCACCGCCTGTTCCATGAGAATTTTTCCGCCGATCACGTTATTGATCACGGCCTGCCAGGGATTCCGTTCCAGCATGGGGACATGCTTGTAAGCCGCCGCATGAAATACAACATGGGGGTTATAACGCGCCAGAATCCGGTCCACCAGTTTTTCATCCTGGGTGGTTCCCAGAACATTGGCGCATTTGAGATAACCCATACGGTGTTTCATTTCCATTTCGATGCCGTAAAGGTTGGGCTCGGACGCATCAAGCATGATCAGCCGTTCCGGCTTGAATTGCCCGATCTGACGGCACAGCTCGCTGCCGATGCTGCCCCCCGCGCCGGTGACCATCACCGTCTTGTTCATCAGATATTGATGGATTCCCGATATATCCAGCCTGACCGGCTCACGCCGGAGCAGGTCCCGGTAATTTACGTCCCGAAGCTCCTTGATGGAAATCTTGCCGTCGATAAGTTCCGCAAATCCCGGCAGTGTTTTAAAGGCAACACGAGCTTCCTTGCAGCATTCCACAATGCGCCGCATTTGTTTCCCACTGGCTGAAGGTACCGCGATCAATACCTGCTTGACGTTATAGGTTTTGGCCAGTTTCGGAAGATTGCCGATATTTCCAAGTACAGGGACATTATGGATGGCGCGTTTGAGCTTATGGTTGTCATCATCTAGAAAACCGATGACTTTATAATGAAGCAGCGGGCTGTGGATGATTTCCCTGAGGATCTTTTCGCCGGTGTCGCCCGCTCCGATGATAAAAATCGGGTTAGTATCCTGGTTTTGGCATGGTTTTAATGTCGGATTGCCGTTAAACCGGCGGTTTTCAATGTATTCGTGCCCGATCCGGATCATCAGGCGGAATCCGCCGATAAACAAAAAGGAAAGGCCGCCGTCAATGATAAAAACCGCCCGGGAAAACCCCTGAAACTGATGCAGGAATATAATAATGAACACCAGAAACACATTGGCGCAGACCAGGGCTTTTAAGAGTTGCCCCATGTCCGTCAGGCCGGTATAGCGAAACATGCCTTTATATGCATCAAAATAATACAAAAACAATAATTTGACCAGAATTATCATCGGAAGCAGCACCCGGATCTGCTCAAGGTGATGCGGCTTCAAGGCAAATTCAAACCGGATCAGATAAGCCGCAAACAGCGCGCAGCAGATCAGGGCCAGGTCAGTCAGCAGGACAAAATAAAAATTGGGATTTCTGAATTGATTGGCAAACATTGCAGTCAGCCCCGGCATTTTTTGATGATGGCCACGGTTCGGTCAAGATCATGTTCGGTCATGGCCGTGCCGGACGGCAGGCACAGCCCTTTGTTGAATAAATCCCCGGAGGTTTTGCCGCCGATCACGCGGAACGGATAACCCGGCCCTGCTCGGCCATTTCGTGCGGTAAACACCGGCTGCATGTGCATGGGCTTCCAGACGGGCCGGGATTCGATATTTTCGTTTTCCAAAGCCATCCGCACGTTCTCCCGGTCCGCTCCGAACAACTCCGGCGTAATCAGAATTACCGTCAACCAACGGTTGGCCCGGGACCATTCCGGCTCCGGCATGAAGGCGATGCCCGGCATATCGTTCAGCGCATGGCGGTAATAGGCAAATATCTCGCGTTTCCGTTTCACCCGGTCGTCAAGGGCCAGGAGCTGCCCCCGTCCGATGGCCGCCAGCACATTGCTCATCCGGTAATTGTATCCGATCTCCTCATGTTCATAATGCGCAAAAGGCTCCCGGGCCTGCTGGGACCAGAACCGCGCTTTTTCGATCAGTTCCCGATCATCGGATGCCAGCATCCCGCCCCCGGAAGTGGTCATGATCTTGTTGCCGTTAAAGGAAAATACCGAAGCCCGGGCCCCGGTCCCCGCATGAATGGGTTTGTTTTGTTCCGGCCCATCATGTGCTTGCGTAAGATAGCGGGCGCCCATGGCCTCGGCCGCATCCACCACCACCGGCACCCCGTATTTTTTAGAAATCGCGTAAATCCGGTCATAATCACAGCACTGCCCGTAAAGATCCGTGGGAATCACCGCTTTAGGGAGTTTTCCGTTTTGCCGGGCCTCCTCCAACGCCGTTTCCAGCAAATCCGGATCCATGTTCCAGGAACCGGCGTCGCAATCGATAAGCACCGGAGTGGCCCCCAGAAAGGTCGCCGGCGATATACTGCCGATAAACGTCAACGTCGAAGCAAAAACCTCGTCGCCCGGCCCAAGGCCCAGATACCGCAGAGCCAGGTGCATGGCCGCCGTCCCGCTGGACAGGGCCACGCAATGTTTGATCCCGGTGTATGCGGAAAATTCTTTTTCAAACGCATCCACCTGGGGGCCCAGCGGCGCAATGTAATTGCTGTCAAAGGCTTCTTTTACAAATTCAATTTCTTCGCCTCCCATATGCGGCGGAGACAGAAAAATGCGTTTTATCAGTCCCATATCCAATAAAAACTCACTTTCAGGTTTTTACCCTTACCGGCACCCCAAATACCACCGTGTTTTCATCCACATCCCGGTTCACGAAACTATGCGCGCCGATAACGGCATTTTCCCCCACCGTCACCCCCGGCATGATGGTGCTGTGACTTCCGATCCGACAATTTTTTTTTAATACCACATGACCGGTTTTATTGTCGATGCTAGATAGTGTCTGACAGAAAACCCCGGTTTTTGGTTTTGGTGGGCGCAAAATTTT
>CAYZXZ010000067.1:0-13502 GCA_964481615.1 uncultured Desulfobacteraceae bacterium
GTTCCTGGGCCGCATCCATGAGCTCGGCGGCCAGTTTACGCGCCATGCTTTTTTCCGAACGATTTCTAGTATATGTGAGGATCCATCGAATCGCCAGGGCCATCTGCCGCATGGGCCGTATTTCCGTAGGGACCTGGTAGGTGGAACCGCCGACCCGGCGGGACTTGACCTCGATATGGGGCCGTACGTTGTACATGGCTTTTTCAAAAATTTTCAGTGGGGGGTCGCCGGTCTTTTCCTTGATGATATCAAACGCATCATACACGATGGACTGAGCAACGCTCTTTTTCCCCTGGCGCATGATCTTGTTGATAAAGCGGGCCAGCAGCTCGCTGTTGTACTTGAAATCCGGCAAGGTTTTTCTGACTGTTACGACTCTTCGTCTCGACATCGACTACACCATTCCTTCAACCATGATGAATCTGTTCAAACATCCAACCCTTATTTGGGACGTTTGGCCCCGTACTTGGACCGGCTCTTTTTTCTGTCGGATACGCCCAGGGTGTCCAGCGTTCCGCGTACAATATGGTACCGCACACCCGGAAGGTCCTTGACGCGACCCCCGCGGATCAGGACAACGGAATGTTCCTGAAGATTATGTCCGACACCAGGGATGTACGCCGTCACCTCGGTGCCGGTCGTTAGGCGGACCCTGGCCACTTTCCGCAAGGCGGAATTCGGTTTTTTGGGTGTTGCCGTGTAAACACGCACGCAAACTCCCCGCTTCTGAGGAGAATTCTGAAGCGCCGGCGCGGTTTTTTTCTTCACCACCCGCTTCCGCCCGTTTCGAACGAGTTGATTGATTGTCGGCATCTAAATAACCCCCTGAAATCCCACAATTTTTATCGATTGGCTAAAATATGAAATATTATACAGATTTCATGTCCGTGTCAAGTTTTTTGTTTTTATAAATCATTTCCGGCCGGGCCCGGCACACGATCCGCAGCCATCAAATCCGCTGATCCGCGGGCCGGGCGGATCATCTCAAGCCTCGCCAGCCAGGTCGATCTCATGTTCAATGTACTCATCCATGCCGGTGCCGGCCGGAATCAGGCGGCCCATGATCACGTTTTCCTTGAGCCCTTTCAACGGGTCATAGGCGCCGGCAATACACGCATCCGTAAGAACCTTGGTGGTTTCCTGGAAGGAGGCGGCGGAAATAAAACTTTCCGTTGACAGGGATGCCTTGGTGATGCCGAGAATCAGGGGTTCCCCTGTGGCCGGCTTCCCGCCCTGTTCAATGGCCAGCCGATTGGCCTCGTCAAATCGGTTGCGATCCACCTGTTCCTCCGGAATAAAGGATGTATCACCGATGGTTTTGATTTTAATCCGCCGCATCATCTGCCGGATGATGATCTCAATATGCTTGTCATTGATTTTCACGCCCTGCAGGCGATAGACCTCCTGGACCCCGTTGACCAAGTAACGTGCCAGGGCCACATCCCCCCGGATCGTCAAAATATCCTGGGGATTGGGACTGCCGCCGGTGAGCTGCTCGCCGGCTTTGACAAAATCCCCCTCCAGCACGATGATGTGCCGGCCCCTGGGAATCAGGTATTCTTTTTTCTCGCCTGCATCCACCGGCGATACCGTGACTTTTTGCTTGCCTTTTTTAGGCGCCTTGGCAATACTCACGTAACCGTCAATTTCACTCAGGATGGCGGTTTCCTTTGGTTTGCGCACCTCGAACAATTCCGCGACCCTGGGCAGACCGCCGGTGATATCCTTGGTCTTGGTGGTCTCCCGGGGCAGTTTTCCAATGATATCACCTGCCGACACATAATCGTTTTCTTCCACCATGACAATGGTTTCCACCGGCAGGGAATACCTTGCCGGACCCGACCCCGGGATCATGCTCGTCTTTCCGTCCTCATCCTTGATGGAGATCCGGGGACGACCGTCCATCATCTTGTTGTCGACTACCGTCAGGCTCGATTTCCCGGTGACGGCATCGACCTTTTCCTTAAGGGTTTTGCCGATGATCAGGTCGCCGAACTTCACGCGGCCCGAAACCGCCGTGATGATCGGAGTGGTAAACGGGTCCCATACCGCCAGCATGTCGCCCGGTTTAACTTTTCGACCGTCTTCCACCAGAATTTCGGCTCCGTAAATCACGGGGAAGCGCTCCAGCTCACGGCCGGAATCGGAAATGATGGCAAATTCCCCGCCCCGGCGATTCATCACGATGTGACGCTTGTCGGAATTGACCGCTACCGTCAAGACACCGTATTTGACGGTTCCCTCTAATCGCGCCCGGATATCGGCCACTTCCACTCGACGACTTGCGGTTCCGCCGATGTGGAATGTCCGCATGGTGAGCTGCGTTCCCGGCTCACCAATGGACTGGGCCGCCATGATGCCCACGGGCTGGCCGATTTCCACCGGTCCACCGTGTGACAGGTCCCGGCCGTAACATTTTGCACAGACACCGGACAGAGTTTTACAGGTCAGCACCGAACGGATCTTCACAAGGGACACGCCGGCCTGGTCGATCATGGTCACACCGGCTTCGTCGATCTCTTCACCCGCACGGATGAGAACCTCTTCGGTAAACGGATCCACCACATCTTCAAGGGCCACCCGGCCCAGGACCCTTTCCGAAAGGGGCTGGATCACTTCCCCGCCTTCCAGCAGGGCTTCAATCTCGATACCGTTCCTGACCCCGCAATCTGGTTCCATGACCGTACAATCCTGGGCCACGTCCGCCAGGCGGCGGGTCAGATAACCCGAGTTGGCGGTTTTAAGCGCCGTGTCCGCCAGACCCTTGCGGGCTCCGTGGGTGGAAATGAAGTACTGAAGAACCGACAGGCCCTCCCGGAAATTGGCCGTGATGGGGGTTTCGATGATTTCACCGGACGGCTTGGCCATCAGGCCGCGCATGCCGGCCAGCTGTCGCATCTGATCCTTGCTTCCCCGTGCCCCGGAATCGGCCATCATGAAAATGGGATTGATGGATTCACCCTTGCTGTCCATGCGCTCCGCCAGCCGCTTGTCCAACTCGCCGGCGGGAATATCCTGACCAACGGCATAAGGTTTTTCCATGGCCTCCATCATTTCATTGGCGATATCATCGGTGGCCTTGGCCCAGATATCGACCACCTTGTTGTATTTCTCACCCTGGGTAATCAAACCCTCGTTCCACTGCTTGGTGATTTCGGACACATCATGTTCGGCTTTTCCGATAATCGCGCTCTTTGTCTCCGGAATGATCATGGCGTCGATGGAGATGGACAGCCCGCCCATGGTGGAGTACCGGTATCCGATATCCTTGAGCTGATCCGACAGGATAACCGTGGCTTTTGGTCCTTTATGCCGGTAGACGAAATCCACGAGTTCCCGGAGTCCTTTTTTGTTGAGGACCTTGTTGATGCTCTCGAAGGGTATCTCCTGCCGGATTTCCATCACGTGAAACAAATGATATTTTCCACCCGAAAAGACGATATCCGACACCTGCCCCTCCTCCAGGGCGTAAAGGGCGTCCGCGGCACGGTCCTCTACCTGGAAGATATCCTGGAACTCTTCTTTCTCCAGCAGGCCGATATTACCATCATATGTTTTGTCAAAGGCTTCCGAATAGGTCTGAACCAGGTCCTTGAATCGCATTCCGCCCGCCAGTTTATCGAGAACTTCTTTTGCCGTCTTCTCGTCCGACACCATGATATGCCGGAGAATATAACTCGCGCCCTTGGGGATGATCTCCCACAGTAGCACGCGTCCCACGGTGGTGTCATGGCGACGGCCATCAATACGCACCTTGATTTTGGCGTGCAGATCCACCTCGCCCGCATCAAAGGCCGCGCGAGCCTCGTCGGTGTCGGAAAAAACCATGCCGTCTCCCTTTGACCCGGGCAGGCCCAAGGTCATGTAATAAATGCCTAAAACAATATCCTGGGTGGGAATAATGATCGGACTCCCATTGGCCGGGGAGAGGATATTGTTTGATGCCAGCATCAGGACCCGGGCCTCGATCTGCGCCTCTAAGGACAAAGGGATATGCACCGCCATCTGATCACCGTCAAAGTCGGCGTTGAACGCGGTACAGACCAGGGGATGCAGCTGGATGGCCTTGCCCTCGATAAGTACCGGTTCAAAGGCCTGAATCCCCAGACGATGCAATGTGGGCGCCCGGTTGAGCAGAACCGGGTATTCTTTGACCACTTCATCCAAGGTATCCCATACTTCCGGGCTTTTGGATTCCACCAGTTTCTTGGCGCTCTTGACATTGGAGACCAGGTTTTTCTTTTCGAGCCGGTTGTAAATAAAGGGTTTGAACAGTTCCAGGGCCATGAGCTTGGGCAGGCCGCACTGGTGCAGGCGCAGGTTCGGACCGATGGTGATGACGCTCCGGCCGGAATAATCCACGCGCTTGCCCAGCAGGTTCTGCCTGAAGCGCCCCTGTTTGCCTTTGAGGGTTTCACTTAAAGATTTCAAAGGCCGCTTGTTTGTACCGGTCACCACGCGGCCCTGGCGGCCGTTGTCGATGAGTACATCCACGGCTTCCTGGAGCATCCGCTTTTCATTACGGACGATAATATCCGGCGCCTTCAAATCCATCAGGCGTTTAAGACGGTTGTTCCGGTTGATCACCCGCCGGTAGAGATCATTGAGATCCGATGTGGCGAAACGCCCGCCTTCCAGAGGCACCAGCGGCCGCAGCTCCGGCGGCAGAACCGGGATGGTCTCGAGAACCATCCAGATTGGATTGAGCCCAGAACGGCGGAAGGCATCCACCACCTTCATGCGCTTGGAAAGCTTTTTCCGCTTGGCGTCCGACCCGGTGTCATGAATTTCCTGTCGAAGCTCATGGTAGAGCTTTTCGATGTCGATGCGCCGCAGCAGTTCCCGTATCGCATCCGCGCCCATGGCCGCGTCAAACTTGGGTCCATAGAGTTCAACGGCTTCGCGGTATTTGTCTTCTGAAAGCAGTTGCAGGGGCGCCAGCCCGGTTTCTTTAGGATCTATGACGATATAATTGTCGAAATAAATCACCTTTTCGAGAGATTTCAGCGTCAGATCCAGCAGATTGCCGATTTTACTCGGCAAGCTCTTTAAAAACCAGATATGGGAGACGGGTGTGGCCAGATCGATGTGGGCCATGCGTTCGCGGCGGACCTTGGACTGGATCACCTCCACTCCGCATTTTTCACAGATCACACCCCGATGCTTCATACGTTTGTACTTGCCACAATTGCACTCATAATCCTTGGTGGGGCCGAAAATCTTGGCGCAGAACAGGCCGTCGCGTTCCGGTTTAAAAGTCCGGTAGTTGATGGTCTCGGGTTTTTTGATTTCGCCGTGGGACCAGGAGCGGATCTGTTCCGGAGACGCCAGGGCGATCTGTACGGCCTTGTAAAGTCTGGGGTTGACTGGTTTTAAAAAGAAATCAAATAGAGTTTCCAAAAGAAATCTCCTTACGCTTTATTTTCCACAAGGGTAACGTCAACGCCAAGACTCTGAAGTTCCTTGGTCAGGACCCGGAAGGATTCCGGCAGACCGGGCTCAAAGGCAAATTGTCCCTTGACGATTTTTTCATACATCCGGGTTCGGCCCGCCATGTCATCGGATTTGACGGTCAAAAACTCCTGGAGGGCATAGGCTGTGCCGTAGGCTTCCATGGCCCAGACCTCCATCTCCCCGAGACGCTGCCCCCCGAACTGGGCCTTGCCGCCGAGGGGTTGCTGGGTGACCAGGGAATACGGACCGATGGAACGGGCGTGCAGCTTGTCGTCGACCAGGTGGTGTAGCTTGAGCATATACATGGTCCCGACGGTGATTTTCCCGTGAAAAGGCTCGCCGTTTCGTCCGTCGAAGAGCGTCGCTCGGCCGGTCCGGCTGACCCCGGCTTCGGACAGAAGGGTCTTGATCTCGTCTTCCTTTGCCCCGTCAAAAACCGGCGTGGTCATGAAAACGCCCTCGGTATTTTCTCGGGCGAATTCCGCAATCGCTTCATCTGGCATGTTTTCGATGGCTTCCCGGTCGACCGGATCCGTAAATATGCTTTTAAATTTCTCCCGCAATCCATCGCATTTATTCTGTTGGAGCAGATCATTGATCTGGTCTCCGAGCCCGCTTGCGGCCCGGCCGAGATGGATTTCCAAAATCTGGCCCACGTTCATCCGGGAGGGAACCCCCAGGGGGTTTAGCACCATATCCACGGGTCTGCCGTCTTGAAAATACGGCAGATCCTCCTCAGGGAGCACGCGGGAAACCACGCCTTTGTTGCCGTGGCGGCCCGCCATCTTGTCTCCCACGGAAAGGGTCCGTTTCATGGCCACGTAGACCTTGATCATCTTGATGACGCCCGGCGGCAGATCATCCCCTTTTTCATAAGCGGCGACCTGTTCTTCAAAGGCACGGCGGGCCAGATGAGACTGCTCCTTGTAACGCGCGATGACGTCTCTGATCTTATCGGCCGCCTTGGCGTCTTTCAGATCAATACTGTCAAGCCTGGCCAGGGGAATTTTGACCAGCCGCTTGGCTTCGATGCGGGTATCCTTTGGGATCAGGACTTTCTTCCCCTCCATCAGATCCGTGGCGCACTGCTTGCCCACGATCAGCGAGGCGATCTCGTTTCGGGCCATTTCCTCGATGACTTTGACTTCGTCGTCCCGATCCTTTTCAAGCAGGGCGATTTCCTCATCCACGATGGAGCGGGACCGGTCGTCCTTTTCAACGCCTCTGCGGGCGAAAACCTTGGCGTCGATGACAATGCCGTTAACGCCCGGCGGAACGCGCAGGGACGTATCCTTGACATCGCCGGCCTTTTCACCAAAAATAGCCCACAGCAATTTTTCTTCCGGGGAAAGCTGGGTTTCTCCCTTGGGGGTGACCTTTCCCACCAGGATGTCTCCAGGGCCGACTTCAACGCCCAGGCGGATGATGCCGCATTCATCCAGGTCTTTTAATGCCTCCTCGCCCACGTTGGGGATATCCCGGGTGATTTCCTCCTTGCCCAGCTTGGTGTCTCTTGCCAGCACCTCGAGTTCCTCGATGTGAACGGACGTGAATACTCCGTCTTTCATCAGTCGCTCACTGACCAGGATAGAATCCTCGAAATTATATCCGCCCCAGGGCATGAACGCCACTGTGACGTTTTTGCCGAGGGCGAGCTCGCCCTTGTCGGTTGCCGATCCATCTGCAATGATATCCCCGGCTTTCACCCATTCCCCTTTCCTGACGATGGGCCGGTGATTAAAACAGGTATTCTGGTTGGACCGGATGAATTTGGACAGGTTGTAGATGGTAACGTCCTTTTCCGCAGGCCGGCCCGATGGATTATGCTGCAGCACGATCCGGGAAGCGTCCACATCCACGACACGGCCGTCCCGCTTGGCAACGATGGTCACACCCGAATCCCTGGCCACGACCCCTTCGACGCCGGTGCCCACTAGGGGCGCACGGCTATTGAGCAGCGGTACCGCCTGGCGCATCATATTGGAACCCATCAGGGCTCGGTTGGCGTCGTCATTTTCCAAAAACGGAATCAGGGAGGCCGAAACACTGACAAGCTGGTTGGGCGAAATATCCATCATTTCGATCAATTCGCGGTCGACCTTCATAAATTCGCCCTCCACCCGAGAAATCACCGTGGGATTGACGAACCGATTTTTTTCATCCAGCGCCGCGTTGGCTTGGGCGATGGGGTGGTCCTGTTCCTCAAAGGCGCTGAGCATCCGGATCTCATCGTTTACCGTCATGTCACGAACCACGCGGTAGGGTGTTTCGATAAAGCCGTATTCATTGACGCGGGCATAAGTGCACAAAGAGACGATCAGGCCGATATTGGGACCTTCCGGAGTTTCAATGGGGCAGATGCGTCCGTAATGGGAAGGATGAACGTCACGCACCTCGAATCCCGCGCGGTCCCGGGTCAGCCCGCCGGGCCCCAAGGCGCTGAGACGGCGCTTGTGAGTGGTTTCCGACAGCGGATTGGTCTGATCCAGGAACTGGGAAAGCTGGCTGGTGCCGAAAAATTCTTTCACCACCGCTGAAACCGGTTTCGGATTGATCAGATCATTGGGCATGAGGGCATCCACTTCCTGCATGCTCATCCTCTCCTTGATGGCCCTTTCCATGCGGACCAGGCCGATACGGTACTGATTTTCCAGCAGCTCGCCCACCGCACGGACCCGGCGGTTGCCCAGGTGATCAATATCATCAACGGCTCCCTGGTTGTCTCGAAGCTCCACGAGCGTTTTAGCGGTCAGCAGAATATCTTCTTTTCTTAAGATCCGGACATCGATGGGCGTATTGATGCCCAGGCGATGATTCATCTTCAGGCGGCCCACGCTCGAAAAGTCGTAATAAGCGTTTTTAAAGAAGAGATGATCGACAAATTCCTGGGCCACATCGGGCGTGGCAGGATTACCGGGACGCAGCCGGCGGTAAATATCGATCAGGGCGTCTTCCTTGGTCTCCACCTTGTCCATCAGAAGGGTCTTGCGGATGGCGTTGCTCGTATACGGCCCTTCCATCACCAGCAGATCGAACGCTTCGATTCCGGAGGCCAGAATCGTCTTGATGGCGTCCTTGTCGATCTCCTCATTGGATTTGACGATAACCTGGCCGGATCCGGGGGCAACGATATCGCCGGCCGCGAACCGGCCCATCAGCTCATCTTTTGACACCGGGATCATGTCGATGCCGGCCGCCTGAAGATCCTTGACGGCCCGCTTGTTAAAGGAACGCCCTTTCTTGAGGATGACCTCGCCGGTTTTCTGGTGAACGATGTCTTTAGACGGTCGCTGTCCCTTCAGGTAATCCAGATTGACTTCCCTGAGGAATTGCTTTTTGGCGATCTGAATGGTCTCTGTTTTATAGAAATAGGAGAGGATATCGTCAGACGTATACCCCAGCGCCTTGAACAGGAGAGTAATGGGGAACTTTCGTCTCCTGTCGATCCGGATATAGACCACGTCCTTGGGGTCGATCTCCATGTCGATCCAGGACCCGCGAACCGGAATGATCCGCGCGGTATAGATGATCTTGCCGCTGGAATGGGTTTTGCCCTTATCATGATCGAAAAAAACACCCGACGACCGGTGAAGCTGGCTCACCACAGCCCGTTCCGTGCCGTTGACGATGAATGTCCCCTTTTCCGTCATCAGCGGAATCATGCCGAAATAAATCTCCTGTTCCTTTATGTCGCGGATACTGGACACACCTGTTTCCTTGTCCAGATCGTATACGACGAGCCTGACCCGGATGCGCAGGGAAATTTCATAGGTCATTCCCCGATTGATGCATTCATGGACCGAGTGCTTGATCTCTCCGAAATGATAGGAGACGAATTCAAGGGACGCGATGCCGGTAAAATCCTTGATGGGAAAAACGGAATTGAAAACCGACTGCAGGCCGAAATCACTGCGGGTTTCGGGTTTGACGTCCATTTGAAGAAAACGGTCGTAGGATTCCCGCTGCATGCCGATCAAATCCGGGATATCGACAATCGATTTGATACGACCGAAACTTTTTCTGATTCTTTTATACTTCGGGGAAGCTGTTGTCATACCATCTCCAATAAACAGCTTGAGAATTGCGAAAACCAGGCGCCCGGACGACCCGGGCGCCGTGTTTCGCAATTCTCAATCAGGGTTATACCTGTCATCAGGGCAATGCGGCCGGAAACCTACTTGATTTCAGCGGTCGCACCGGCGCTTTCGAGCTGCGCCTTGATTTTCTCGGCATCTTCCTTGGTTATTCCTTCCTTGACTGCCTTGGGAGCGCCTTCAACCAGATCCTTGGCCTCTTTCAGGCCCAGTCCCGTAATGGCCCGCACTTCCTTGATGACCTGGATCTTTTTGTCCCCGATGGCGGCCAGTATAACATCAAATTCCGTTTTTTCCTCCACGGCGGCCGCATCGGAGGCAACCGGCATGCCGGCGAACGCAACGGGCGCGGCAGCGGAAACACCGAATTTATCTTCCAGCTCCTTGACGAGCTCCGACAGCTCCAATACCGTCATATTAGCAATAAATTCAATCACATCTTCTTTGGTAACTGTGGCCATTGACATATCCTCCAAATGATCTTTATATCGAATTGATGAGTTTATCCTTCAAGTTATAATCCGTTTCCACGATCTCCTGATCCGTGCGACTTCAGGCAGCCTCTTTCTGATCCCTGATGGCCTGCAGCGCATACAGGAGCCGCTGAGGCGCATTGTTTAAAGCCCGGACAAGCGATGTCGGCACCGCGTTCATCACCGACAGCAACATACCCAGCAACACTTCCCGCGACGGCAGCGAGGAAAGGCTCTTGATGGCTTCCACATCCAGCACCTTTCCGCCAAGCGCGCCCGCACGGATTTTAAACTTGTCGTTTTCCTTGGCGAATTCGGTCAGGATCTTCGCCGGGGCAACCGGGTCATTAAAACCAATGGCAACGGCGGACGGGCCGGTGAAATAGTCTTTCAGACCGGCGGCATCGGTATTTTCAGACGCCCTGATAAGCAGCGTATTTTTCACCACCTTGTAGGTGATGCCGGCTGCCTTGAGCTTCCTGCGGAGCTCATTGAGCCGAACGACGTTGAGCCCTTTATAATCCGTCAGCACCACGATCTTGGATGCCAAGAATTTTTCATGCAGCTGTTCGACCAGTTCCTTTTTCTGACTCGGCTTTAGCACATTCACACCTCCTTTCTGATTCTGCAAAAAACCCAGAGGCTCACAGGACCAGAATCACTGCCTCGGCAGGCCGGAGAGATCCGATTAAACACTCCAACGGAATGAACCTGCGGTCTTTGACAGATATGATTTTTTATACGCTATATCCTTGTTGATTTTTAACCGGCGGACCGCCAATGACGTTATTTTACTAAATCCTTGACATACACGGGGTCAATTTTAAATCCCGGCCCCATGGTAGTGGAAATCGAGATGCTTCTGATATATGTGCCCTTGCTCGATGGCGGTTTGGATCGCAGAATTTTGTCCATGAATGCGCCGATATTATCCAGAATCTTCTCCATGCCAAAGGATACCCGGCCCATGGACGCATGAACAATCCCGGCTTTTTCAACCCTGAAATCAATTTTTCCGGCTTTGAGTTCCTTGACCGTCCGTGCAATATCAAAGGTCACCGTGCCGGTTTTGGCATTGGGCATCAGGCCCCTGGGACCAAGTATTTTGCCGATCTTGCCGACCGACCCCATGACATCGGGCGTTGCAACCGCTTTATCAAAATCGACCCACCCGCCTTTGATCTTTTCAACCAAGTCCTCGTTGCCGACAAAATCCGCCCCGGCATCCTGGGCCTCCTTTTCCTTTTCACCTTTGGCAAAGACCAGAACCGTGACTTCTTTTCCGATACCATGCGGCAGCACCAGTGATCCCCGAACCATCTGGTCCGCATGCCGCGGATCCACGCCCAGCTTGACGGCGATGTCTACCGTTTCGTCAAATTTCACAAATGACGAATCAATGGCGCCCTGAATCGCATCGGCAAACGCATACCGCTTTTGCGAATCGATTTTTGATTGTGATTCCCGGTATTTCTTTCCGTGCTTCGGCATAGCTTTCTATCTTCTCCTTTTCCCGTTAAACGACTTCAAGCCCCATGCTCCTGGCTGTTCCCGCGATGATTCTGCAGGCATTTTCCAGGTCCGTGGCGTTGAGATCCGCCATCTTTAGCTTTGCGATATCCGCAATCTGCGTATGGGTGACTTTGCCGACCTTTACCGATTTGGGCTCCCCTGAGCCTTTTGCAATCCCGGCGGCCTTTTTCAGAAGGACCGATGCCGGCGGTGTTTTGGTGATGAATGTGAATGATTTATCCTGGTAAATCGTGATGACGGCCGGGATGATCATTCCCTCCTCGCTTGCGGTTCGCGCGTTAAAGGCCTTACAGAAATCCATGATATTCACGCCATGCTGTCCCAGGGCGGGGCCGATGGGCGGTGACGGATTGGCCTTGCCGGCCTGCACCTGAAGTTTAACCTGTGCGATTACTTTTTTTGCCATAATACAAATACTCCCGATCTGCTTTATTTACAGATACCGTTTGATGGTTCCGTAAAAAGTCCGACACAATCATCAGTTTTTCGAGACTTGAACAAAATCCAGTTCGACCGGGGTCGACCGGCCGAAAATGCTTACCAGCACCTTTACTTTTCCCTTTTCAGGGTTGACGTCCTCGACGGTCCCGTTGAAATTGGTAAAGGGTCCGTCAATCACCCGGATTTCGTCACCCGCTTCAAAATAAAACTTGGGCTGAGGCTTTGTCTTTCCTGCCTCCATCCGGCTCAATATCTGCTGGGCTTCTTCATCGGCGATGGGGACGGGACGGTCCCTTTCGCCCAAAAATCCGGTGACTTTCGCAGTGGAGTTCACCAGATGCCATGTTTCCTCATCCAGTTCCATGCGAATCAGAATATATCCCGGATAAAATTTACGGTTGGATGTTTTCCGTTTGCCTTTAACCAGTTCGACTACCTGTTCCGTGGGCACGACCACTTCGCCGAATTTTTCGCGAAACGGCGACGCGGCAATCCTTTCTTCAAGATTCACCTTGACCCGTGCCTCAAATCCTGAATAAACATGAAGGATATACCATTTCATCGCCATGCGTTCCCCCTCACAACCCGCAACTAAAGAATCAACCGAATGACGCTCGACAGGCCCATATCCACCACCCCGAGAAACAGCGCGAGGATAAAAACGAAGACGAGCACCACTGCGGTCGATCCGATGGTCTGCTTTCGCGTGGGCCACGCCACTTTCTCCAGCTCGAACCGGACTTCACGAAAAAACTGAATCCAAGTGCCGAAATACGTGTCGATCATTTTCATGATCACGGACGTTTCCGACCCGGATGACCGGTTGATCAACAGTGCGGCTTTTTTCTTTTTGTCCCTGCCGGAATCGGCCTGGGCACCGCTTTCTCCCCTTCCGGACGGTCCGGCGCCGACAGCTTCCACGCTCCCGGCCACGGCTTGAGACTCGGCAGTCTCCTGTTTTTTCTTCTTTTGATCCGGTGTCTTTTTCTTCTGGATACGTGCCATTGCGGCTCCTAAAATATCAAACGCTCAAAGGGAAAAAAATCAAAACGGCTTTTGCGGACTAAAATCCAACCCTTTGCGCTTCCCGATAAAGATATGGCAGGCCAGGAGGGATTTGAACCCCCAACCACCGGATTTGGAGTCCGACGCTCTACCGTTAGAGCTACTGTCCTACACCTGAAATCCTGTTGCCTCTGTCGGCTGATCTTTCCTGCGGAATCCGACCGCACCCGGCAAAACCGATTCTTTTTCTTCTTTTTATCCAAATCCAAAATTACTTCGTCTCTTTATGCAGCGTATGAGACGCGCAGAATCTGCAATATTTCTTGAATTCAAGCTTGTCGGGCTTGGTCCGTTTGTTTTTCGTACTCGTATAATTCCTTCGCTTGCACTCCGTGCAGGCAAGGGTGATGATCACTTTCAAGTTGCACCCCTTTCAGCCCGTCTGTTTATGCGATGATTTCGCTGACAACGCCCGCGCCGACCGTCCGGCCGCCCTCACGTA
>CAYZXZ010000068.1:0-13241 GCA_964481615.1 uncultured Desulfobacteraceae bacterium
TCAAAAACAATTATGCGTTTTTCCAGCTGGTGATGCTCAGCTACAACATATGGCGTTATCTTATTTTGATGAAAAAGTTACATGTGATAGCCCTGCGATTTGGGGGGCGTGTCTTGCTTTTTTGCGCTATCATCTGTAAAAACAGAATAAGCTGACCCGCTACGGCAAGCACGCGGCTGATATCGTGATGCCGCAAGCATAAACTGGAAAACAGAAACTGGAGTTAAGGAATTCAGTTTTTTATGGGGGGTTAAGAAAATTTTTGTTATTTGGGACAGGATTTCAAGCATAAGGCTACAATAAGAGGTCTAAATGAATAAATGAAAACTCGATGGATCATCAGTGTTTGTTTCATCCTTGTGGTTTTTTCCAGGGGCGCTGTTGCCGTGGAATGGACCCCCTTGCAGGTCTCGGTCTGGCCGCCGTTACAGCTTTTTTCGGACGCAACACCGGTCTACGGACTGCGGCTGAACCTGGGCCATGGGCGGAACCCCGATGTTTGGGGGGTTGATGCCGGAATACTCAATACCAGTGAAGACCGGCAACGGGGCGTTCAGGCGGGTCTGCTCAACCAGTCGGAAGACGCTGTGGGTGTTCATCTGGGTGTTTTAAATTATACCAAGCGGGTCGTCGGCCTGCAGGTCGGCCTGCTGAACGCGGCCAGAGATCATGCCGCGGGGCTTCAGGCAGGCTGTATTTTAAATAACAGCGATCAGGTGAGAGGGTTTCAGATCCACGCGGGGATACTGGGCAATGTAGCCGACCATGTGACGGGAGGTCAGCTCGAACTGTCATTACCTCTGCTGGGGTTTAATTCCGCGCAGGATGTCACCGGCATCCAGATGGCCCTGCTCGGTTTCAACAAGGTGGAAAACACCATAAAGGGCCTGCAGGGTGCCATATACAATTCAGCAGGCTTTCTTAGGGGGCTGCAGATCGGCCTGGTCAATTACAGCCGGGACCTTTCCGGATTCCAAATCGGGATTTTAAACATGGTCGACAGGGAAAAACTGCCGATACTGCCGATCATTAATTTCGGCGCGCAGCAGACGGATTAATGACAATGGCCGATCCGTCATGCCCGAATCCGGAATACGCGCTGCTGTTTCCGGGCACCTGCGTTTTGCCTTCGGGCCGATTCACGCACGGCGTTCACCGGCCGCGTTATCGCGTCGCCAACCTGAGAAAAAACGATTTTCCTCTCACACTGGGCGCAACCGAAGACGGTCGCCCGCACGACAACCGCGCCAACTTTCCGGCCGGCGATATTGCCGAGGCCGATGTGGGCATCGTCTATGAGATCCCCAATCCGTTTCCTTTTCGCGGCGTAACCTATATTTCCGCTGCCTGGGCCGATGAAAAGGCAAAAGATCCTTCGATGATTTTGCTGCCGGCCCCGCCTGGCGCGTCTTTTTCCGAATTTCTCGGTCGGTGGCACGGCACCCGCCATGCGGATACTGAAACCATCCACCGGCTTTTCAAAGAACTGCCCGCCCCCATGCGCCTGGCCCTGGCAGGCAGTACCGTCGATTCAGGGGATCTGGTGCGACTGGCGCGGATTGCGTGCGAATTTGAATGGGATCCGGCCGATAACCGACCCTGCGGGCTGAAATACCGGGTTCGCGAAAACGGTATCCCCGCGCCGGTGATCCATGAGCCTCATCTCTTTGAGATGGTGGCGAACAATCCGCATCTTCCGGACAGCTACAAGGAAGTGATGGTTTTGCGGCCCGGGGTCCAGGGATCCAGTGAAATCGTCGGCGAGTGGCAAAGCGCCGATGGCAGATCCCATGTTTTCGAATACCTCCGGCGAAACAGTTACATCCCCTGGGGTCATTACGCGGCCAACATGGCAAACGACGCCGTCCGTTATCGGGTCCGGGACCTGACATCTGCGGACATGACCGGCATGCGGCACCTCTATTATCAGCGGACATTTGTCCGCATGGCCGAAGTCCTTGGCATAACCGTGGAGACCCGCAGAACGGCGTTCTCTTTTGAATCGCTCGAGGAATTGCGACTTCGGATACGAAAGGTCATGGCATCCGCCGCTCCCGGCCGGGTAATCCTGCCGTTTACCAGGACATTGTGGGGATGGAATTTCGGTTTTGATTATGCAGCCAGCGGATATCGGTTGCACGCGTCCCATCAGCAGATCCATCAGCAGTATGCACTGATCCCGGCAGGCGTTTCGTACGGCGATCAGCCGCATGAGACCGGTCAGAAGGACACCCTGATGCCTGCATATGCCTGCGGGGACCGGATCGCCGAATTTACCGCCTGTTTTCGACGTCAAGCCGGCAAACCCTTTTTTGACACCTATATGCAAGCGATTCATAATAACCGGCGGCTTGATCAACAGAATGGCGAACAGCGACTGGTCATCCACGCCGATGATCATGTCATGCTGTTTGTGCCAAAGGCCCAGACATCACAGTGGGAAGTCCAGTTGATGACAAGAAAGCAGGTCGGCAATATCCTGGAGGCCGACGCAGGTACCCGCGCGTCGCTGGATGCGGCCATACTGGTTGCCGTGCGGATTCTGGAAAGCATGGGCGCTCGCATGATCACCACCATCGAGTATTCCAAGGCTTTCGACAGCCCGGATACTGACCAGCGGCTTCTCTATGCCTTTCTGCCACGTCTTCCCGAATCCCCGGGGGCGTTTTCCGAAGCCCAGCTTCGCTGGATCAACGGCCATTATCCGGAGGATTTCGCGGCCGCCTGCCGCCTGCGACTGGCCGAGGCCATGATGGTTTTTGACCGGTCCTGAACATTTTCCGGATAAGGCGCGCAACTCATCTGTCTGCGAGCGGATTGGTGGTTGCGAGTCTGCCAAATGTAAAACCGGACACTAAAAAAGACACCGGACTTCCTTTCTATAAAAATATCGTGAAGCGAGGCATAATAGCTTTTTACGATCCCATCAATTAATAAAAAAGACAGCGCAAATTACATTTTTGTTGTATAGATATTACATTTTTGTAAAATATGCTTTTCTTTCCGTCTTTTGGGAAATATTATAACCATCTGAAAATAATAATAAATAATAAAATTTTGCCGTTGGCATAACCATTGCAATCCTAAAGTGTCACCAGGGCAGAAAAGGATTTGATCATGAAAACATTGCATCGCGTTGAACCACATCCCGGATTATCGCTTGCAGACCGCTTGTCGGCGAATCGACAGGCGTTGTTTGCGGACATATCCGCCCGGGATGCCACAGAAACGATTGGCAGACATGCCGGTCTGATCGATGCCTATATCATGGACAGTTTTGAGGCCAGCCGGATCGGCCCAAAAATGGACTTTGTCGAAAATCCTTATGCCATCATTGCCTTGGGGGGGTATGGACGGGCCGAGCAATACGTTCATTCGGATGTTGACCTGCTGTTTCTTTTCCAGAATAAAGTTCCGCCCGCAGCCGAGGAACTCATCCGGGAAATCGTCTATCCCCTCTGGGACCTTAAAATGGAAGTCGGGTATGCCACCCGTTCCATCGATGAGAGCCTATCGCTTGCCGGCGAAGATTATGAAATCCTGACTTCATTTCTCGACGCCCGTTTCATATGCGGGAGTTCTGCCGTGTTCACCAGACTGCGGGAACAGTTCCGCCGGCGGATCATCGCCCGGCATGCCGACAGGATCATCGCTTGGCTGGTCGACCGGAACCGCAAACGCCATCAGGATTTTGGCGATTCAACATTCATGCTCCAGCCGAATCTCAAGGAAGGCAACGGCGGCTTACGGGATTATCATACCCTGCGATGGATCGCCATGATCCGCTACGACGTGCAGCAGACGCGGGATCTCGAGTTCCAGGGATGCATGTCCCATAAGGAATACAATGATTTAATGGCAGCCCTTTCGTTCATCTGGGCGGTCCGGAACCGGCTGCACCTGGTTACGCGACGGAAATGCGATCAGCTCTATTTTGAATATCAGCACATCATGGCCGATGCCATGGGATTTTCCGCTGCCGATGGCCAGACGGCCGTGGAACGGTTCCTGGGAGCCCTTCACAACCGCATGACTTTCATCAAGCACCAACTGCAACTTTTTTTATATGAGATCGGATACAACCGGAAGGGAAAATGGCTGAGAAAAGTAAAAAAAATCAGCAGTATGCCGGGGCTGCACCTGGATCGGGGACAATTGCATTTTGACTCCCCAGAGGCCATCCTGGCCAATCCGGAACTGCTGATTCGGATTTTTGAAGCCAGCGCCGAGCTCAAGCTCCCTCTGAGCCGTGAATCTTTGCGGCTGGTAAAGGAATTCGACTATCTGGTCAATGACGCGTTTATCCGGTCGCCGTCGGTGCGGAATGCCTTTGAAAAGATACTCATGATGCCGGCTCCGACTTTCAATGTCCTTGAACAGATTCTCAACACCGGTTTCCTGGCAAGACTTATCCCCGAATACGCCGATATCGCCGACCGCGTGCAGTATGACGCCTATCATCTTTTTCCCGTGGACCGGCACATGCTCAAGACCGTATCCACCATAAAAACGTTCGGAATGCCTGATTCGCCCTGCCCGGATGAACTCTGCAATCAGCTTTATCCGCGGCTCAAGCGCAAAAAAATCCTGCTATGGGCGGCCCTGTTGCATGATATCGGCAAAGGCCGGCCGGAAGGAAAGCATTCCGTCGCCGGCGCGAAAATGGCCGTTGAGGTAATGACCCGCATGGGATACGCATCTCATGACATCGAACCGGTTGTCTTTCTTATCGAGCATCATCTCCTGCTGGTCAAAACCGCCACCCGCCGGGATATCAACGATGAAGAGACCGCCGTGGTCTGCGCGCGGGTCATCAGGGACATCAACCGGCTCAGAATGCTTTATCTACTGACGGTCGCCGATTCCTGCGCCACCGGTCCCAAGGCATGGAACAACTGGACCGCGATTTTGATCCGGGATTTTTTTCTAAAAATATCCAATGTGCTGGAAAGCGATGAACTTGCCGCCGCCAGCGCGGTCAACCGGACCAATAAAAAGATCCGGCTCATCCAGGCCGAAGCCGGGGCCACGGCGGATGAAAAGGATCTGAAGGCGCTGCTGTCGGCCATGCCCCCGCGCTACCTGCTCTATGCCGATGTTGCGGATATTCTTTCCCATGTCCGGCTGTTTCACGCGCTTGACGACGCGCCCTTTGCCTGGGACATGAAAGCGGACGAAGCGCAGCATACCCGCACCGTGACCGTATGCGCCAAGGATCGGCCGGGCCTTTTTTCCATGATCGCCGGGGTGTTTACGCTAAACAACATCAATATTCTCGATGTTCAGGCGCATACTTGGCGGAACAACATCGCCTTAGACATATTCACGGTGGAACCCCCGCCGGATCTCATATTCGAATCCGAGCGATGGGACCGGGCCGCGCAGCATCTTGCGTCGGCCATTTCCGGTCAAATCGACCTTTCAAGGGAACTGGCCCTCAAAGAAGCTTCTTCCGGCCCGGTTGATGCCCATGTCTCCATCCGGCCGAATCGGGTGGTCATAGACAACAAAAGTTCCAGCTTTTATACCATCATAGAAGTTTTTGCATATGATTATAGAGGGTTACTGTTTCGCGTCACCGACGCCATCACCCGTTGCGGATTGAATATCAGCGTTGCCAAAATCGCCACCAAAGTGGATCAGGTGGTGGATGTGTTTTATGTCAGGGATGCACATGACGGGAAAGTGGATGATCCCAGGCGGACGGCCGCCGTTCGGGAGGCCATCCTGTCCGTGCTGTCGCCCTGTCCGAAATCGACTGATTCATTGTGAAAATAATGATGGTCTAATTCCATTTTGCTTTCAAGATGTCATCAAGGCGGCAAGGAGGCGGCGACGCAGGCTTACGTTTTGTAAGTTGAGGAGGCGACGACGCAGCCAACGCGGATACCGCTTGAATGCGAATTGGAATAACATATTGGTTTTTTGTAAAAAAGAAGGGAGAAACATCATGAGATTGTTACTTATAAAAACGGTCGCAACAACTTTTCTGCTGTTACTGCTGCCCTTGTCGGCGGCGTTTGCCGGTGAACTTGATTCGGGCGATACCGCATGGATTATTGTGGCCACGGCCCTGGTCATGATGATGACCCCGGCGGGTCTGGCGCTGTTTTATTCGGGCATGTCAAGGTATAAAAATCTTTTAAACACCTTTGCCATGACTTTTATTTCTTATTGTCTGGCCAGCGTGATCTGGGTTACCTGGGGATATTCCCTGGCGTTCGGCACGGACGTGGGCGGTCTGATCGGGGGCTTTGATCATCTTTTTCTGGCAGGAATCGATGTCAATCAACTTTCCGGCACTATTCCGACTTACGTGTTCGTTCTGTTTCAGTTGACGTTCGCCGGGATTACCGTCGCACTTGTCCTGGGTTCCATTGTGGACCGGATGAAGTTTTCATCGTGGATTGTTTTTTCCGTACTCTGGCTGACCTTTATTTACTGCCCCATTGCCCACTGGGTATGGGGCGGCGGCTGGATGGGGGAAATGGGCGCACTGGATTTTGCCGGCGGGAATGTCGTTCATATCAACGCGGGTATTGCCGGTCTTGTGCTCTCCCTGATGCTTGGGAAAAGGCTCGGTTTCGGCAGGGAAGCGATGTTTCCCTCCAGCATCACGCTGACCGCCCTAGGCGCTGCCCTGTTGTGGTTCGGTTGGTTCGGATTCAACGCAGGAAGTCAGCTGGCTGCTGACGGCGTGGCCGGATCGGCATTTCTGGTGACCAATACGTCGGCCGCAACGGCGGCTCTGGCGTGGATGTTCGCTGAATGGTACAAGACCGGAAAACCAACGGTCCTCGGAATCGCATCAGGCATAGTGGCAGGCCTTGTGAGCATCACACCCGCCGCAGGATACGTGAATCTGCAATCTTCCCTTGTCATTGGACTGGTAGCCGGAGTTTTGGGCTTTTTCAGTGTGTCAACATTGAAAAAGAAAATCGGATACGATGATTCCCTGGATGCGTTCGGCGTGCACGGGATCTGCGGGATCTGGGGCGCGCTGGCCACCGGACTATTTGCCGCCCCCTACATTTCCGGAAAAATGGGCCTGTTTTACGGAAACCCCAAGCAGTTATGGATTCAATTCGTATCCATTGTGGCAACCATCGTATTTACAGCGATTGGCACATGGATTGCCGTAAAACTCACCGGCCTTATCACCGGCGGTATCCGCGTGGAAGCCGAAAATGAGATCACGGGGCTCGACAGTGCGATTCATGGGGAAAGAGCATTTGAGATATGAAAATCCTGGCCTCGTGGTACGTCGTTGCTGGGGATTTTATATTGTGGGCTTGATTGCCCGTCATAGCGAAGAAACCATTTTATCAATGATTTTCATTACCAATACATAAGGTAAAGGAGGGCGCCATGAAGAAAATCGAAGCCATCATCAAACCGTTCAAACTCGATGATGTCAAACAGGCATTGAATGAAATCGGCCTTCAGGGTATGACCATCACCGAAGTCAAGGGGTACGGCCGCCAGAAAGGGCACAAGGAAATTTATCGGGGCGCCGAATATCTTGTCGATTTTATTCCAAAGATAAAAATCGAACTCGTAGTCACGTCCGAGATTGCCGGAAAGGTCATCGAGACCATCAGGAAGGCGGCCAATACCGGAAAGATCGGCGACGGCAAGATTTTTGTCCTGCCGACAGAACAGGCGATCCGGGTGAGGACCGGCGAAACCGGCGAGGAAGCCATCTGAGACCATCGGGTCATCTCGGTCGGCATGGGATGTAAATGGATAAAAAAACGGAACGCAAATCATCAGACAACACCATAAAAGGAGAAGAAACATGATGAGTCCGAAAAAAGTTCTGGAAATGGCAAAAGAAAAGGGCGCCAGGGTGGTGGATATCCGGTTCATGGATTTTCCGGGGGTATGGCAGCATTTTTCCGTGCCCCTAACGGAAGTGGATGAATCCAGTTTTGAAGACGGGTTCGGATTTGACGGATCCAGTATCCGGGGATGGCAGGCCATCAATGAAAGCGATATGCTGGTCATTCCGGATGCGGCCACGGCCAAAATGGACCCGTTTTATGAAGTTCCGACCCTGGTTTTGATCGGCAACATAGTGGATCCCATCACCCGGGCTCCATATTCACGGGATCCGCGGTATATCGCCAAGAAAACCGAAGCCTATCTCACACAGACCGGCATCGGCGATGTGGTCTATATCGGTCCGGAGGCCGAGTTTTTCATTTTCGACGATATCCGGTTCGAATCCGGCAGACACCAGGCATTCTACATGATCGATTCCAAGGAGGGCATCTGGAACAGCGGCCGCGATGAGTTCCCGAATCAGGGCTACAAGCCCCGGTACAAGGAAGCATATTTTCCGGTGCCGCCCATGGATAAATTCCAGGATATCCGTACGGAGATGATGCTCACACTCCAGGATCTGGGGATCGACATGGAGTGCCAGCACCATGAAGTGGCCACGGCCGGTCAGGCGGAAATCGACATGCGGTTCAAGCCGCTCCTCCAGATGGGAGACCAGATGGCCTGGTTCAAATATGTTTTAAAAAACGTGGCCTACCGCCATGGCCATACCGTGACCTTTATGCCCAAACCCCTGTTCGAAGACAACGGCTCCGGCATGCATACTCATGTCAGCATCTGGAAAGACGGGGTACCGCTGTTTGCCGGAGACAAATACGCCGGGGTTTCCCAGGAAGCCTTGTATGCGGTGGGCGGCATCATCAAACACTGCAAGGCATTGTGCGCATTCACCAATCCCACGACCAATTCCTATAAGCGGCTGGTCCCCGGGTTTGAAGCGCCGGTCAACCTGGCCTATTCCAGCCGGAACCGGAGTGCGGCCATCCGGATTCCCATGTATTCGAGTTCGCCCAAGGCCAAACGGATAGAATTTAGAACCCCGGACCCCTCGTGCAACGGCTATCTGGCCTTTTCGGCCGTTGTCATGGCGGTGATCGACGGCATTGAAAACAAGATCGATCCAGGGGATCCGCTGGACAAGAATATTTATGACCTGCCGCCCGAGGAACTTGCCGGGATCGAGACCGCGCCGGGATCACTGGAGGAGGCACTGGACGCACTTCGGGAAGATCATGCATTTCTGCTTAAAGGAGATGTTTTCACCCAGGATGTCATCGACCGGTGGATCCAGTACAAAACCGAACAGGAGGTCAACCAGGTCCGGCTCCGGCCGCATCCCCACGAGTTTTTCCTCTATTACGATATCTGATGCGAAAAACACACGGAAACGGGAAACTGACGACGGAAGACGGGAAACCAGAAATTTGAAATTATGAGTCCGAACAAAAAAACCGCATCCGTTGCCGCTGCCCCCTGAAAATCAGGATGGGCCGCGGTCGGATGCGGTTTTTTGTTTTGTTTTCACATGCAATCCGGTATGGTGAGAACACGTAAAAGAATCGTTTTGAGCGCGTCCATCCGTTTAAAACTGTAACCAGAGGGGATCTATGACAGCAAAAACCGATTTTAAGCCGGCCTGGACGGAAAAGCCGCCCGCAAAGAAATCCTACCGGTCCGTTTTCAAGTGGGGAAGCCCGGATGAATTCAAGCACCCGAGCCATGCCTGGTACCAGATGCTCAAGGACACCTTCGACATGACCGATGCGGATTTTAAAAAACCCCGGTTCGAGGGAAACGAGCCGGTGGCCATCAGCCGGAAAATTCGCCTGACCAAAACGCAGATCACCCGCATTACCGATATCGTCGGCAAGCGGAATGTGGCCGTCGATGATTTCAGCCGGGTGAAATACAGCCACGGCAAGACCGTGGACGAGGCCATGGAGCTGCGGCGGCAGATGGTCCGCGATGTGCCGGATATCGTCGTGCATCCCCGCAATAAAAAGGACGTAGCCGGGATCGTGGCGTTCGCAAACCAGGAGAAAATTCCCGTTTATGTGTATGGCGGCGGTTCTTCGGTCACTTTCGGACTTAAGACGCCCAAGGGTGGTATCATGCTCGTCATGGGTACCTACATGAACAAGCTTCTGGTGGTCAATGACGTCAATCAGACCGCCCTGGTGCAGCCCGGAATGCTCGGCCCGGCCTATGAGGAGGCCTTGAACAGCTCGCCGGAGCAGTTCAATGCGGTTCGTCGCTATACCTGCGGTCACTTTCCCCAGTCCTTTGAGTATTCTTCCGTTGGCGGATGGGTGGTGACGCTCGGTTCCGGACAGGCCTCGTCCTATTACGGCGATGCCTATGATCTCGTGCTGAGTCAGGAATACGTCACCCCGGCGGGCAATTTCAAGACCCTTGATTTTCCGGCGACTGCCACCGGGCCGAAGATCAACGACATTATGAAAGGCAGCGAGGGGGCTTTCGGCGTTCTGGTGGAACTGACCATGAAGATCTTCCGGTACTTGCCGGAAAACCGGCAGCGGTTCGCCTTTATGTTCCCCTCATGGGACGCGGCGGTTGCGGCCAGCAAAGAAATCGCACAAGGCGAGTTCGGCAAGCCCGCGGTCTACCGGATATCCGATCCCGAGGAAACCGAGGTGGGCCTCAAACTTTACGGGATTCACGGGACTCCCGTTGATTCCGTGGTTTCGTTGCGGGGCTACAAGCCAATGGAACGGTGTCTCTGTCTTGGAACCACCGAAGGCGAAAAGGGATTTGCCCGGCATGTGCGGGACCAGGTGGCCCGGATCTGCAAACAGAACGGTGCCATGACCCTGACAGGTTTTGCCACGAAACTGTGGGAAAAGACCCGGTACAGGGAGCCCTACATGCGTGAAGACCTCATGGATTACGGCATCATCATCGATACCGTGGAATCCGGCGTCACATGGGATAACCTCCACCGGCTTCACCAGGGGGTCCGCGCCTTTATCAAGAAACGGCCGCAGATCATCTGCATGACCCACGCTTCGCATTTTTATCCCCAGGGCACCAATCTCTATTTTATTTTCATCCTCAAGATGATCGACCTGGACGAATATCAGAAATTTCACAAGGGGATCATCGAGGCGATCCTTAAACACGGCGGCTCCATCAGTCACCATCACGGCGTTGGCAAGCTGTTCGCCCCGTTTATGGAAAAGCACCTGGGCCGTGAGCAGATGGACGTGCTGCGGGCATTGAAAAACCATTTCGACCCGAACCAGATCATGAACCCCGGCGGCCACCTCGGCCTGTAATCGGGTGCAGAGCCTTTGAAAGGCTGGTTATTCTTTTACTGCTGGGGCACTGTTTATACGTCTTCAAAGGTCTGTACCGTCTGACCCGGGTCCTTGGTTAAAAATATCGCCCATTGTTCTCTCGGCCCAGGATGTCAGGCGGAAATCCCGGAAAAAGCCGCAGTGACCGCCGTATTTTGTCAGGATGATCTCAAGACTTTCAGGTCGCGCCATGTTCTTCAGGTCGTCGGCCGGAATCACCGGGTCATCGGAACTGGCGATGATGGTTGCGGGCACTTTCAGGTCCGACAAGACGTTTCCCGTGATGGCATACCCGTTCAGGTAGGCGTCAAGACTTGGAAATTCGGAAAAACGGGTGACGAAATATTTGGTCATGGCGCTGATGGTCTTGAATCGGCGGATCTGTTCGAGGCCCTCCGTATCCGGAAAATATTTTCGTTTGATGGCAAGAGATTTCCGCCATTTTTTCATGAAATAATGGTGGTAGATAAAGAGCCCGTTTTCTATGGCGGCCATGGTATGCGGCGGGTAAAGGACAGGGCAGATTGCCGCCGCGTGATCCAGGCGAATGCCGGCCCCGGCAGCCCGGACCGCCACCCGCAGGGCGAAATTGCCGCCAAGGGAAAATCCGCCCAGAAACAGCCGCTTGTGGGGAAAGGTTTCCTGGATTTTCTTGACCGCGCCCACCACTTCCATAATACGGCAGGAATGAAACAGGTCCCGGTTGAGGTGATGGGTTTGACCGTGATCCCTGAGATTGAGGCGGAACACGTCAAATCCTTTGTTCCATAAGAATCCGGCGGCCGACAACAGGTACATGGAATCCGCGCTCCCCTCCCATCCGTGGATCAGGATGCACAAGTCGTTTTCCCGGGGCGTCCGGGGCGAATAAAATCCCTGGAGCCGCACGCCCTGGCCGCAGTCGAGAATATGAGATTGGGCGGCGTTCAGCATGCCTTTTGCGCGCCGGACCACAAGAGGTTTGCGCAGTTTTACGCTGTTGAGGATCGTCTGGACATGACGGTTCCTAAACATTGCCGGCGGATCATAATCTTTCATTGGTTTTTTTGTCCTTTCGCGGATATTGACGGATGCCGATTGCGTCTTTCGATGTATTTTTTCCGACAATTCCGTCATATCCTCAACTATCTTTTTTCGTCAAGACGTCAAGCCGGTTTTATGCAGGCGACAAAAGTCATTTGGGTCAGCCAAACGGCGGCGGGTTGAACGGTTTTTCGCGTTGAAAAAAAATTTGCACCGGGCGCTTTTATGGTGCATGAAACAGGAACAGGGAAATTGTAAAAATTTTTTGGAAATTGAAGCGGTAATAGGTGTAAAGAGAGTCAAATCCAACTCAAAGCGGAGGAAAAGATGCTTTATCAGACATATCAGGCCTTAAGATACCGAACGCAGCACAAAGTTATGAAATACGCGAGCATGGTGCTGCCCTTTCCGGTGCCCGATCTGTTACAGGGGCCGGGCAGCGTCAAGAAACTGGCAAAGCGGATACAAGCCGACGGCCTCCGGCACGTGCTGGTGGTTACCGATAATATACTGATGGGCTTGAAGCTGCCCGAGGGATTTCTCAAATCTTTAGATAACAGCGGCGTCGGCCACTCGGTTTTTCCCGATGTTCAGTCCAATCCAACCATTGAAAATGTCGAGGACGGGGTCAGGGTATACAGGGAAAACAAGTGCGATGGCATCGTGGCCTTCGGCGGGGGATCACCCATGGATTGCGCCAAGATCATCGGGGCTCGCGTGGCGAACTGGCTTCTCCCGGTGCGGTGGATGAAAGGCAATTTCAGAGTGCTGCTGCCTGTGCCGCGCCTCTATGCTATTCCCACCACCGCGGGAACGGGGTCCGAGACAACGGTGGCCGCCGTGATCACCGATGCGGACACCCACGAGAAATTCGCCATCAACGACCTGAAGCTGGTGCCCAAAGTCGCTGTTCTGGACCCCGAACTGATGGTCGGGCTTCCGCCCCATATTACTTCGACAACAGGAATGGACGCGCTGACCCATGCGGTAGAAGCCTATATCGGTTTAAACGGCAATCCCTTTACCGACGAAAACGCGGAAAAGGCAACCCGTCTC
>CAYZXZ010000069.1:0-13225 GCA_964481615.1 uncultured Desulfobacteraceae bacterium
TAGCTTCACCGGGCGAAAAACAGGTCTGGCCGAAGAGCGCGGCCTGTTGATCCCCAAGGTCGCCGGAAACCGGGATTTCACCTCCGAAAACGCCGGTTTTCGGCGTATGCCCGTAAATTTCACTAGAAGACCGGATCTCCGGCAGCATCTCCCGGGGAATGCCCATGATCCGTAGCATTTCCGGGTCCCACTCCAGGGTTTCGATATTCATGAGCATGGTACGGGATGCATTGGTCACGTCGGTAGTATGAACACCGCCGTCTGGCCCGCCCGTCAGCCACCAGATGAGCCATGTGTCGATATTACCGAAAATCACCTCACCCTTTGCAAGCGCCTGCCGGACTCCGGGGACGTGATCGATGATCCATTTGATCTTGGGGCCGGAAAAATAAGTGGCCAGAGGAAGGCCGACCCGCGGGCGAAAATAGTTCATATCCCCGCCGGCCGCCAGTGCCTTGCAGATCTCTTCCGTCCGGGTATCCTGCCAGACAATGGCATTGTAATAGGGCCTGCCGGTTTTGGGATTCCAGACAACGGTGGTTTCCCGCTGATTGGTAATGCCCATTGCCGCCAGTTGCCCGGGGCGGACTCCGCCCGCGGCCATGGCCTCCCGAATCACCTCGTTCATCCGGTCCCGGATCTCCATGGGATCGTGCTCCACCCAGCCGGGCCGGGGATACATCTGGCGATGTTCCATCTGATGCATGGCAACGGTGTCGCCCTGGTGATTGAAAATAAAAAAACGGGTGCTCGTGGTTCCCTGGTCGACAGCGCCGACACACCTGTCTGCTGATGGATTCATCCGGCCCTCCTCTGATTCGTGTGAAGATAAAAATAAGGAAAAGATGACGTTCTGTTTTTAACCTTCTTAATTTACATATCAATCAAAAAGAGGAAAGTATTTTTTCATTGTTTAAAAAGTGCTTGAATTTCAGGCGATGAACTGATATTTTTATTTATTAATAAACTGGAAAATTTCACGCCGTAACGCTTTGCCGATGTCACATGACCACATGGGAATTTCAACACCCGGAAGGCGATTTAACGGTTTTACTTTACTTCACGCATTATGGATGCCATGACACGAGGATGCCAGATCAAGGAGGCCAAAACCCTTGATGACCCTGTAACACTGCCGGTTCACTCTCCATTTCCAACCCGGATGCGATGGCGGATGGCAGTGGACGCAGCAGAACGGATACGGAACATGGGGAAGAGCTCCGCCCGTTTTTTCACCAACGAACTCATCGCCCGCTGGATCAATATCACCTATAATTCCTACAGCCGTTTCTATGAGGGCCAACTCAGGCTCGGCCTGCCGGTCTCCAAGGAATTGATCAAAACCCAGGAAGAAATCCGGGCCATTGCCGCCGGCAAGCTCGCACTGACACTCTATCATATTATCCTGCGGGTCACCGGAATCCGCATCTCTCGAAACGAAATCAAATACATCCTCATTGCCGAGCTTGAGGCCGGCAACCTTCGTCTGACGGAAAACGTCATTATTCTGACCAGGAAACAACTCAAAACTCTTGTCGTCAACCGGTTTAAAATCCCGGCTTATTTTTTCACGGGCATTTTCGAAGAAGCCGCCAGCCGCCGCATTTTAAAAGAAACCCTCCGGGACCAGCGACTGCCGGCCTATTTTGACAGCGAAATCGAAGAAAACACCCAGAACGGCCGCAGGGATTACGAAATCGTTTATTACCGGGACTATACGGAAGAAGGCAAAGAAATCAAGTTCCGCCGGCTCGTCAGCATCGAGGATGTGACCTCCGGGGACAACCGCCCGTCGGTCATCCTGATTCCAGGGTTTGCCAACAACAGCAACTGTTATGACCTGACCGAACGTCAATCCATGGCCAGGGACATGGCCGACAGCGGCTTCTGGGTCTACCTGTTCGATCCGCGGGGCATGGGGATCAACAAGGGCAAATTCGATCCCCTCTACACCGTCGACACCCTCATCGACCACGATCTGCCCACCGTATTAAAATTCATCCACTCAAGGACCAAGAAAAAACCCTCCGTGCTCGTGGGGCACAGCATGGGCGGGCTCATCGCCGAAAACATGGTATTGAACTGGAATATCCGAAAATATTTAAACAGCTTTGAAAACCTGACCAGTGAGCAGAAGGCATACCTCAACCAGATCCTGCCTCCGCCGGATGAGGCCGAAAACAACCTCAGGCAGGTGCGGGCCATTGTCTCACTGGGATCGCCCAAATTTTTCAACAAAATGTCCCATGCCTTTTTCCCGGCCGTGCTATGGTTCAACCATCTTTCCCGAATTTTCCGTCTCAAGTATCTGCCGGTCAAGGACGCACTCCAGTTCATGATGCGGGTTCCCGTGGTCAGCGACGTCACGCAGCTGATTTTAAACAGCGACTTCGGCGATCTTAATTTTCTTATGAACCCCGACAATCACAGGGGGAATAAAATATTTACCAAAAAATACGTCGACAGGGCAATGGAATCCGTCCCCCTGGGCCTAGGATTTCAATTCCTGAAAGCCATCTATAACGGCGAGGGTTTTAAACGGATGGACCAGAGCCGCTTCAACTATTCATCGCATCTAAGCTATTTTCCAAAAGATATCCCCATCTTCCATTTCTGGGGTTCCAAAGACCCGCTGGCGCCGCAGGACAACATCCAATACAGCAGACACTATCCCCACGGCACCAAAAAAATATATCACCTGGAAACGCCTAAAGACGCTGAAGAAATCGAAATCACCGACAGGCGAAGCCAGGTTATTGATTTTATCGTTGAAGGAGCCAATCACCTGGATCTGCTCTACGGCAAGCAGGCCGAAGAAATCATCTATCCGCTCGTGATGCGGATCATCAATGAAACATGGGGAGACTGGTCATACGAGACCTCGGCCGTGCCTGAATCAACCGAAATGGCGAACTAAAGGCACCCTGAAGCCGTTACTCATAGCCGACCCCTCCATTGATCCTTGATCCCGTCCTGCGTCAAATCCCGTCAAAAAAAATACAAGCCAACCTGTCAAATGGTCGCCCTGACCTTTTTCTCTTTTAATTTTAACGCCGTGTCGCCATCTACCGAGGGTTTGCTCAAATACATAAACCGGGATGAGTTGGCCAGGGGGCGGGCTTAATCACCTGAACAGCGCGAGGAAGGCGGATCTCGAAGCACGTGCCTTTTCCGGGAGCGGAATCCACTTGGATGCTCCCTCCGTGCAGGGTGACGACGTGATGGGCGATGAACAATCCCAGCCCGGTTCCTTTGGAGCCTTTGGATGAAAAAAACAGGGTAAACACCTTCTCCCGGGTTTCCTGATCCATTCCTTTTCCATTATCCCGCACCTCGATCAAGATCCCTTTGTCCCCATCCGGGCCGAAGCGGATTGCCACTTCCTTACGATTTGGATCGGGAGTATCAACACAGGCATCGATGGCGTTTTCGACCAGGTTGATCAAGGCTATTTGCATCCAATGGGAATCGATCTCGATGGCACCGAGGTTTGGAGCTAAAGACAGATCCAGGGCCACCCCGTTTTTAATGGCCATCGGCCGGACTCCGGACTCAATGGCGGCATTCAGATCCGTCAGGGCGACGATTTCATAGTTGAGTTCCCTGGATTTGGCATAAAATAAAATTTGCAGCACCATTGTGTTGATGCGATCCACCATTTCCCGGGTCTCCCCCACCGCCGATGCGATCCGCGACCCGTCGTTGCGGGCCAGACCCGATTCCAACTGATAAACAGCGCCGTCCAATGCCGTGAGCATGCCCTTTACGCCGTGGGACATGGAGCCTATCATCAGCCCCAGGGATGTCAGGTGATCCTGGAGTTTTCGAATCTTAGTGATATCGGTGGCCATTTCCATCACCTGAATGATCCGGCCGCCCGGGTCCCGGATGGGTGCGGTCCAGGTCAGGACATTATAAGGGGTCCCGGTTTTGGACGTCACCACCTCTTCGGTCTGATGGGCCTCGCCATCCTCGAAGGTGGCCACCACCGGACATTCCCGGCAGGGTGCGTCACGATGTTTGTAAACTTGGTAGCAATGGCAGCCGATTTCATCGCCGAAATGGGCTTTGAAAAGACGATTGGAGGCCGTAATCCTTAGATCCCGATTCTGAACCGACAAATAGCAGGGCATTTCGTCAAAGAGCTGGCGGTATCGTTTTTGTGTATGGCGCAGGTCCTGGAGTTCCTGCTGGGTGCGATCCAATTGGCTTAGTAAGGCTATGGTTTGTCGGGCCTGCAGCAAAAGATGCTCCAGGACCAGACTTTTAACGGGTTTGGGGATAAAGCCGAAGACATTTTTTTGCGGGCTGGCCAAAGCATGGTCCAGTATTTCAGGATGAAACAACACAATCAACTGGGTCAAAGGCCTGCGGCGCTTCATTTCTATAAGAAATTCATCCAGGCCGTCCTTGATCAACCCGGCATCAACCAAGACGAGATCCGGCGAATTCTCCGCAAACAAGGTCTGCAGCTGTTCGGCCGAGACCGCAACGGTGGTCTCGTAGTCCAAACGTTCGAGGTACGCGGCCAAGGCCTCGGCGTGACTTTGGTCCGGGTCGGCGATGATCATCCGGCAGATCATGCATCTTCTCCAAAATCAACCGATATTTTCTTTGACGATGCGCAACAAATTGTCCCGGTCAAACGGCTTGGTGATACTCGCTACGGCTTTGCTCACGGCGTATTCATTGCCGGTCAGGCCGCTGATCACGATCACCGGGATATTTTTCAGGTCCTTATCTTGTGACATCTTACGATAGAAGCGCGGTCCCCATTCGCCGGGCAACTCAAGGTCCAGGGTGATCAAATCGGGTCGCTCGGCCCGGGCTACCTCAAGGGCTTTTGGGACATCTCCAGCTGAACAAACCGCATACCCGTTATCTTCAAACAGGGTAGTCAGATAGGCTTTCACCTTGAGATCATCTTCGACAATCAGAATTTTTTTCAGCTGCATGGCAAAGTCCTTTCTCATTGGTTAACACTGACTACCGGGCAGTTGGCCCGCACAATCACCTGTTCGATGTTGCTGCCCAGGCGGGTTACTGTCGGATCCATGGGCCGACTGTGGTGGGCCATGACAATCAGATCGGCCTGACACTGACGGGCATACTTGACGATTTCCATATAGGGGATTCCTTCCCAGACCTCCACGGTGTAATCCGTATTCGCTTCAATTTTAGACCCATAGCGCACCATGATCTGGCGGCGGGCTTCCCGCAGACGGGCATCGATATCATCCTGGGCCGGGAGATTCGCCAATTGCATGGCTCCGGTATCGATAGCGTGAAATATGTGAAATTCGGCCCGGAGTTCAGTCGCAACCTTGCAGGCAAACCGAAAAGCGGCCTCGGCGGCCCTGGAAAAATCGGTGGCGAAAACAAGGTTGGATATCCCGCCCCAGAATGAGGCCGCCGGCCGGTTGATGATCAATACCGGACAGTGAGCCGCCCGTGCCACGCGCTGCAGGGTGGAACCTACCATATTACGTTTGAAAAGAGAATCCTCCGGATCTTCGGTATTCCCACCCATGACGATGATGTCCGGCACGTAGTCCCGGGCTTCCCGCAGAATCTCGCGATGGGGCACCCCACTGACGGCCCGGAGGCGATGGTTGGGAGTTTGCGCCAACTGCCGGCTGTAGTAATTCTTAAGTTCATCGATCACCCAGGCGAGATAATCATCGTCGAAAATTACGCTTTCCCCGGTTTTGACATCCGACACCGTCTGACTATAGCCCCGGGTGGGAATTCCCAGAACGTGAAACACATTAATCTCAGCCTGGTAACGGTTTGCCAGGTCAAAGGCCACCCGGGCTGCATGGTCGCAAGCCTGGGTGGCAGATGTGGCTAACAGGATTTTTGTAAACATGGATTCACCTTTGTAATGGGAATCGGAATCAACCGGGTGTTGAAGCCTAAGTCCTAAAATCTCATTCCCCGGGCTTCAGGTGTTCGGGCACAACCACCATGCTCAATACCAGGGGTTTGAGAAAGGACCAATGGATGCCGATTTTATATTCTTCCTCGAGATCCCGGATGGCGTCCCAGCAGTTATGGCAGGGAGCAATCACCAATTCGGCCCCGGTATTGATGATTTGATCCCGTTTGGTGATCAGGGCCTTATTACGTTGGGGCCTAAACAGGCCAACCCCGTTAAAACCACCGCCACCGCCACAGCAATAGTTATGATCCCGGTTCGGAGTCATCTCCACGAAATAACCGGGATCCACGATATGGGACATAATTTCCCGGGTTATATGTTTTAAACCATGATTGCGGACGTAGTTGCAACTGTCTTGAATGGTAACCGGTTGTTTGATACGTTTTTCCGGGTCAATCTTAAGTTTTCCCGTGCGCAGGGCTTCGGCCAGCCATTCCACGTAGTGAATCGATTCCACCGGTGGTTTGCCGTTTTTACGTCCGGCCCAATAAGGCCCTTCGATGACCGTGGCCCGATGGGCGTGGCCACACTCGGTTCCCACCATGCGCCTTGGTTTTAATCGTTCCATGGCCGCATAAACATGTTCCACCTGCATTTTACAGGCAGCCCAGTCGCCGGCGAACATGGCTAGGCTGGTTTGCTCCCATCCGCTGCTGGGTATGGTCCAGTTTTCGCCTGCCAGATGAAACAGGATGGCGGCTTCGGCCAGGTCCTCCGGGTAATGCTTTACCTCCCGGGCATTGACGGTGTACATAATGTCGGCGCCCTCCTTGTCCACCGGTACGCTCAGGCCCGGATAATCGTCTTCGTACTCTTCAATTATCCATTGAAAGGTTTCAACGAAATCGGAATCCGTGACGTCCATCTGGGCCCGATAGACC
The DNA here is from genome assembly GCA_964481615.1 of uncultured Desulfobacteraceae bacterium. Classification (GTDB taxonomy): domain Bacteria; phylum Desulfobacterota; class Desulfobacteria; order Desulfobacterales; family Desulfosalsimonadaceae; genus SURF-33. The sequence goes on from CAYZXZ010000069.1 coordinate 6,823, forward strand.
CGATGCATGCCGGCTCCGATTTTGAGTTCCCAGGGAACAAAACCCTGGTTGTAGAGCAGACCCCGCAGGTAACCGAACATGATGCCCATATCAATGCCGTAAGGGCAGTAGAGTCCGCAGCGGGTGCAGCATGTACATTTGGCCCAGGCGGTTTCCATGGCTGTCCTCATGAAGGCATTGTCCACCCGGCCTTTGCGGCGTAGAATTTCGCCCAGGGTGGACTGGATTTTATAAGCCGGTACCTGGGTCGGGTCGCGATCATTGACCAGATATAAAAAACAGCTTTCAGCGCACAAACCGCAATGGGCACAGAGTTCCAACCAGGTCCGCATACGGGATTTACATGTTTTCTGAATGGTTTGCCACAAAGCTTTGTGATCGATATCGAGAGCTTTCATTTCCTCGTAATACTGACGTCCGCCAGTGTCAGCCAAAAGGGCCTTAAGATCTTCTTCTGTATCGATCGGTTTTTTGTTGCAGAGCCGTCCTTCCGGCATGTCGAATTTCTCCTGAAAGTTTTTTCAGCCTTCACCCGCTACCAGGCTAGGTGGGCGTTTCTTTCCCCGCCGCGTTTGATGGCATAATCCATGCCCAACTGGGCGCGTGTGGCAAAAAACAAAACAATGTGGGACAACTTGGTAAAAGGGATGGCGATCAGCAGGATTTCACCGCTAAAAATATGCGCCATCAGCCAGAAATAATAGTTTCCTACTTCATAGCGGGCGAATAGCCCGGTGATAAAAGGGGCTGTCGCCAATGCCAGAATCAGCAAGTCGTAAGGCGTGGTCAGAATCCGGACTTCAAGCAGCGCCAGACGCCGACCCAACAGCAGCAGAGCGCTTACAATCACGGTCCAGGTCAGAAAATCCGCAACCCCCGCGCTCAAGGTAATCCCCAAAGAAAACCCGATACTTTCGGCTAAAAACTGGTTGTGGGCCAGCAGGAAAATGGGGACTATGACCGCGCCGACGTGAAAGCCAAAAAAAACAACGGTCATGAACGGCTGCTTGCGCCACCCCCGGGTTCCGAAAGGCAGCAGCCAAAATCCAATGGAGCGCAGGGCCCCGATAAGGCCCAGTTTCGGGTAGGCCCGGTAAGCCACCCGGTCCAGTTGCCAGTTCAAGCCTTTTATATAAAGAACAACCCGCACGGTCAGACCGATCAGGCAGACCGAAAGGGATATCCAAAACATGGGGCCGGTCAAGAACGCATACATGATGACTTTCCTTCCGCTGCTAAAAGGTGCGCCGATCTCCGTCATTTCCGGTTAAAAACACCCAGAACAGGGGCAAACCCACGAGCAGACCGGCCATAATGAGGTAGGCGATAAATGTTATATAATCGTGCAGAGTATAAAATACGGTATCCATAAGGGACGTACTCCTTTGGCATGGTGTCGATGGCGAGAAGCCCTTCTCGCCAAACGCCGTGGCTCCTGATATAGAGGCATATAGCCGCTTTCAGTGTTCTTCGCTTTTGTAATCCGGATGTTCGTACAAAATAGGCATGTAGGTGACGATAAACCGGTACGCCACCACTCCCAGGGTGACGATAAAAACAGAGGTTATAATCTCCATCCAGCCCGGAAAATAACGCTGATGGACCGGAAGGTGCCAGTTGAAAGCGATCAGGGAGACGTTCAGCCGGTTGAGAACCACACCGAGGATGGCGAAAACCGCTGCCCATCGGATCAGTTTCAGATTGCGTTCCCGAGATGCGACCGCGAACATTAAGGCCGGCAGAAAGACCAGCCCGATCAATTCGAACAAAAACCAGAGCCCCCAGCCGGTAGCCAGGTAGTGCCAGTTGTGATCCAGAGCCAGACCGAATAGTTTGATACCCACATAGGCCATCATGATGAAGGCCGCTGCCCGGCCGAACCCCAGAGCCACGTCGTCGCTTTCAGCCAGATGGGCCGAATCCATTTTATGGTGCATATACCGATGGGCCAGGGAACTTTCAAAAATCACCATGGAGAGACCGACGAATATGCTGGAAACAAAAAAATAAACCGGCAAATAACCCGAATACCAAAGGGGGTGCAGCTTGGACGGCGCGATCAGGAACAGGGCCCCCAGGGAAGACTGGTGCAGGGTCGAAAGGATAACCCCGAAGATCGTCAAGACCAGGGTCAGGCGGACCACCAGCTTGCGGACGGTGCTCCAGCCCAGCCACTCCAATGCCGCGGGGCTGTATTCGATGAAGAGGACCGTCAGATACAAAAACACACACAACGCCACTTCAAACAACAAAGACGAGGTGCCCTGGGAGAAAAAAAGAGGATAAGGCAGGCGCCAGGGCCGGCCCACATCGTAATGCAGAGCCAGAACCACAAGGGCATACCCCAGAAAAGCTGTCAGGATCGCGGGACGTACGGCCGAATGGTAACGCTTGAGGCCGAAAATATAGCAGGCGCTCGATGTCACGTAACCCCCTGCCGCCAGGGCCACCCCACACAAAAGGTCAAAGCCGATCCAGATCCCCCAGGGATTGTTGTCATCCAGGCGGGTGACCGCGCCGATTCCACCGGTAAACCGCAGAACCGTAACCACCAGACCGGCCAGAAGAATGACCCCGGTGAGCAGGTTGAACGGGGTGAGCAGGCTTTTTCCGGTTCGCACAAAGGCCGGTGCCATCACATTCATCTCCTTATAGTAATTGGGAGGCTGTTTGATTCAAACAGCCTCTAACATATTTATTTTACGTATATTTATGCCAATTATTCCTGGGTACTTTCCGTCGATTCTTTTAGGGCTGCATCGGCCAGCGCCTTTTTGACCGCCGCCTGGATGGCGGCTTCTTTTTCGGTCAGTAAGTTTTTTTTCAAGGCTGCCATCTCGTTCCTTGCCTGCTCCTGGGTTGCTTCCCGAGCCGCGGCCACGGCGGCTTGCTGCTCCAGAGCCGCAATGGAGTCCTTGCGCTTGGAAATAGCATAGATTCCAGTCAACAGGACCGGCCATAAGCCCACAACCATCGGGATGATCTCCAGGACTCCGGCAGTGAAAGCGGATGCGGGTTGATAACCCAGATCCTCACGCATCCCCACGGCGGCGAAAGGCACTCCGGACAGATACAGCCAACTGGTGCCGCCCATTTCATTCTCACCATAGATATGTTGGATATAGCGCTCAGGCTGATCCAGGATACGCCGGCTGGCAAGGTCTATCAATTGGCTGCGCTGCCCGAAAGCCAAGGCTTCCTTGGGGCAGGCCGCCACGCAACCGGGGAGCAGGCCCTGCTCCAGTCGCTTCTGACATAAATCGCACTTCCGGATCCTGGGTGTCAAGGGCTGGTCATATTCGTAGGTCGGAATATTGAAGGGGCAGGCGATCATGCAATAGCGGCACCCCACACACAGGGAGGCATCATAGACCACCGCGCCGACAGCGGTTTTTTTAAAAGCCTTCACAAAGCAGGCCGTGGCGCAGGCCGGTTCCAGACAATGATTGCACTGGGTTTTAACGAACACGGAACCGGTTTGATCGGAAACCTGTTCCGGACGTGTTCCGCTTGCCAGACCGGCGGGTTGGGCTTGAGTCGGAGCCACCGACGGATAACGATTGACCACCGTAAAAGCGCGGGTATGAGTTCGACGGGGTTGGTCAAGGACCGTCAAATCGTCAAATGGCTTGTCCGGGCGCCCCAGCTCCGAAACCCTGTTGCAGGCATCTTCGCATCTCCGACATCCGATGCAGCGGGTAATATCGTGGAGCACACCCGAACTTCCTGGATATCCCTGAAAATGCTTATCGGCTCCGGCACCGACCGCGGGACCCGAGATCAATGCCCCAGCGGTCGCTACGCCCATCCAGCGCATAAACCGTCTGCGGGAAATTGCCATGCTACTTCCTCCAAATATCCGTATTGAACACTGATGCTAATGTTTATCATCGATATTATTTTGTTGATCGCGTTTTGGATGACACTCGATACAAGCCGTTGCCTGTGGTTTTTGGATACCCATCCGGTGGTGACATCCCATACATTGATTATGATAGGCCCCCATCAGGGCCGGCCGGCCGTCGCCAAGGGACGGCTGATACCGACTGTGGCAGGAAGCGCATTTAGGCGGTTTCAGGGCCGGCGGACTGTGGTGGTGACATCCGACACACAGGGTCAGTGGATCGGTATGGAAGGCTTGGGCGAGTTCGCTGTTTTGAATCCGCCGGTTCAATTCCAGCACAATCTTCCGGTGAGGCAAATCGACTGCCTCATAGGTCTCCACCAGTGCATCGATTCGCACCCGCTCGGGAATCTGCTCCAGTGGGGGTAACGTTCCCATGGCCTTGCGGGCATCCCTGCGGGCAACCAGAGTTTCGGCGGCCAACTCGGCTCTTACAGGTTTGGGCGGCGGCATGGAGGGCAATTCCGTTTTTTCGACCACATGGCAGACCCGACAGTCGTGATCCCCAAAGCCTGACTTGGACCGGGCTGCGTGACATCCCGCGCAATCGGCATTGGCGCCGGTCTGGTCCCGGTGGCATCCGATACAGGTCCCAACGGATTCCAAATCGTGCATGGCCTGGTTCAAACTAATAAAATCGCCTTGGACCGATCCGCTGCGGATATGACAATCACCGCAGGGTTTCAAGGCGTTGTGATGGCAACGGCGGCAGCTAGCGAAATCGGTTCCATAGATTTCATGGGCCTTATGGTCGAAAGCCACAGGGTTGATTTCGGTTGAGATGGTTTGCGGGCTGAGATCAACACGGTCAAGCCAAGCGGCCATGAGGACCGCATCCGGCTGATTGCGCTTCATCCTGGGAACCGATTCCAATACCGGAATTTTTTTCTGGGCCTGGTGCGTATGACAACCCGCACAATTCAGCGGGCCGGTGCGACGGTTGTGGGTTGCGGTCAACTGCCAATGGCAGGAAACGCAGGTATCATGGGCAGCGGCGGCCATAAACCGAATGGATTTGTCGGGCGGATCCATCTGTCCGGTTGATTTCAGTGCCTCCAGAGAAGCCGGAGGCCTGAACATTCCGAATCGATTAGGACGCGGCAGCCGGCCATCCATCGCTGCTTGGGCGGGATGGCAATAATGACAGGAGCTTTCTTCCCCTTTAATATATTCCGTTTTTTGCAAAACCGCATCATATTGATGATGACAGGCACTGCAATTAGTTTCCATGCCTGGGGACGGTGGAATCAACTCAGCGGATACATGCCGATAATGGAGCGATGGACTGAATAACAGGGGAATCCAGGAGAAAGCGGCCTCGGGTCTCCGGCTGTGACACCCACGGCAGTTGCCGACCGAAGGACCTGAGGAACTGCCAGCCGCTGCCAAATCAGCGTGACATCCAATGCAGTTTGTGTGATAAATTTCCCGATCGCCTTCCGGTCCGACGGTTTCAAGCCTCTTGAACAAAAAAACCAAGCGATCATCCTTAGTCAAATGACAGGTCCGGCATATGTCGCCTTCCAGTGCCTGGGTGTGTCGATCATGAAAAAAATCCACGGCGGGCATCTGCTTGTTGGCCTCAGTTCGCAGATGTTTGCCGTTTGATGAGGTATGGGAATCGATGGTGATGATATCCGCACGATGCTTGGAATCATCGATGGGGGCATTTCCCTGAACTATCCCGAAGAGCCAAAATATCAGTAAAATGCCGGCGACACCCCCCAGGCAAAGTCGCAACACTCCTTTTTTTTCCATGGACTGTCCTTAGAATCAGCGCCGGGTTCGGCAGGGCGCCGATGGGTTGCGGAATCAGTATTTTATAACGACCATTTTATTCCATACTTTAACTGTTTTGGATTACCGATGTATTTAATCGAAGTCAAGTTTTTTAAGCTAAAATGGCAACAATTTTGCCAGATGCGCAAGCGCGCATCGCCCCTTCCAGGCGATAGGGCGCAATAAAAAAATCACCACATAAAACTGGTGCCGCCAAAATCATTAAAATTCAGACAATTGATTCAAATTTTAAGGCATCATTGATCCTAATTGATACAACCTTCCGAGCCCTCCCCGTTCCATACAACAAGAACCTCTTGTTAAAACTTGATGAGGCCGTAAAAAGTCAGCGACATTAAGCCAAATTTTTAATGGACATATGCTTATTATTTAGCCTAAGGCCTTGCAGCCAATTTTTCATGCCTCGCCAGGCTGTTAAAAACTGCTCTTTGGTAATTATCACTACAACGTGACTTATAAACTTATTCATCGATTTTAAATATCGGCCTGCCATACTCTGCCTTAAACCCTTAAAAAAGGAGGCAGGCCATGAATGCCACAGGTTCGAAGCGATGAACACCGTTGTTCGGTACCAAAATTTGATCTTGCAAAGAGCGATGTTAAAAATTTTGCAAATGAACTTAGAGGGTTTCACGAACAATTTACGGATTGTTTTACTCGCAGCGAATCCCGAAAACACTTTTATAATTACATGGCCGG
>CAYZXZ010000070.1:0-7388 GCA_964481615.1 uncultured Desulfobacteraceae bacterium
CCTACCTTAGCCGGCAGGGATATGGAGTCACCATTTTTGAAAAACTGCCGGTGGCCGGAGGTATGATGGCCGTGGGCATACCGGAATACCGTCTGCCCAGAGACATCCTGGCGGCCGAAATAAAGTTTATCGAACAGATGGGCGTTGAAATCCGCACTAATGTCGCCTTCGGCAAGGATATCACCTTCGACAGCCTCAAGGCCGACGGATACGCAGCGGTGTTTCTCGCCATCGGCCTTCATAACGGCCGGCGGCTCGGCGTGGAAAACGAGGATGCCGACGGCGTGCTTCAGGGGGTGGATTTCTTAAGAGATGCGGCCATGGGCAAAGAGGTGTCCATCGGCAACGACGTTCTGGTCATCGGCGGCGGCAACGTTGCCGTGGATGTGGCGCTTACCGCCAAGCGCAAGGGCGCAAAAAACGTGACCATGGTCTGCCTGGAAAAGCGCGAAGAAATGCCCGCATGGGAACATGAAATCAAAGAAGCCCTGGAAAGCGATATCAAGATTGTCAACAGTTTTGGCCCTAAATCCTTTTTTATCGATCAAAGCAAGCGCTTTTCCGGCATTGAATTTAAAACCTGCACGGCCGTCTTTGATGAAAACGGCCGTTTCAGTCCCGCCTATGACGAATCGGCCTGCCAGGCCTTTTTCGGCGACACCCTTATTGTCGCCATCGGCCAAAGCACAAACACCGACGGCATAAAGGAACAGGGGGTTCCCCTGACCCGCAGCGGCGGCCTTGACGCCGACCCAATGACCCTGCAGACTTCACTGGGATGGGTCTTTGCCGGCGGCGACGCCCTGTACGGCCCCAAATCCGTTGTGGACGCCGTGGCCTGCGGCAAGGAGGCGGCCGTCAGCATTCACCGCTTCATCAACAACATGGATCTGACCGAAAACCGGCAAAAGGAATGGACCTTTGAAAAGCCGGACATCATCGACGAACCCCACAGAGACCGAACCCTGGTAAGATGCCTGGATCCGGCGGCCCGGGAATGCAATTTTCTCGAAGTCTCCTATGGATACAACGAGGAAGAAGCCCGGACCGAAGCCGACCGCTGTCTCAAGTGCGGCATCTGCTCCGAGTGCTACCAGTGCGTCAAGGCATGCCTAGCAGGGGCCGTGGATCACGACCAGCAGGTGGTGGAACGCGACATCGAAGTGGGTTCCGTAATCCTTTGTCCGGGAAACGATGTGTATGACCCGTCCGCCCTGGAAGACATCTACCATTACCGAAGCTCTCCCAATGTGATGACCAGCTCTGAATTCGAGCGAATCCTCAGCGCCTCCGGTCCCACCATGGGCCACCTGGTGCGGATGTCGGATCACAAGGAACCCAAGCGGATCGCATGGCTCCAGTGCATCGGCTCCAGAGACACCAACCGGTGCGGCAACGGATACTGCTCTTCGGTGTGCTGCATGTACGCCATCAAGGAGGCCATGATCGCCAAAGAGCATGCCGGCGGGGACTTAGAAACCGTGATCTTCAACATGGACATCCGGTCATTTGGCAAGGACTATGAAAAATATTACCTGCGGGCAAAGGAAAAATCCGGGGTGAAATTCGTCAAAGCCCGGATTCACACCATTGATGTCCTCCAGGAGACGGACAACTTAAGCCTCCGGTACGTGGATGAAGCCGGCAATATGACCGTCGAGGAATTCGACATGGTGGTGCTCTCCGTGGGCCTTCAGGTGCCGGCGTCCACTATTGAAACAGCAAAGCGCCTCAATATCACCCTCAACAAGCACAATTTCGCCGACACCAGCCCCTTTGCGCCGGTGAGCACTTCCCGACCCGGCGTATTCGCCTGCGGCATTTTTCAGGGACCAAAGGATATTCCATCATCGGTCACCGAGGCCAGCGCCGCGGCATGTGCGGCCGGGACTCATCTGGCCGAAGCCCGCGGCACCATGCTCAAAACCGTGGAGCGGCCCGCCGAAATCCCGGTGGAAGGCGAGGAACCCCGGGTTGGGGTCTTTGTCTGCGACTGCGGCGTCAATATCGCCGGTGTGGTGGATGTGCCCGGCATCAGGGAATACGCCGCCACCCTGCCATATGTGGTGTATGCGGGCGAAAACCTTTTCACGTGCAGCCAGGACGCCCAGGAGCAGATGAAAGAAATCATCAAGGAACACCGGATCAACCGGGTGGTGGTCTCATCCTGTACGCCCAAGACCCATGAGGCCATTTTCATGGACACGCTTGAGTCCGTTGGTCTCAACAAGTACCTGTTTGAAATGGCCAACATCCGCAACCAGGATTCCTGGGTCCATTCGGATTCGCCCGAGCTGGCCACGGAAAAGGCCCGGGAGCTGGTCCGCATGTCCGTGGCCCGTGCAGCGTCCCTGCGGCCCCTGCATGAACGACGGATACCGGTGACAAAGCGGGCACTGATCGTGGGCGGCGGCGTTGCCGGCATGACTGCGGCTTTAGGGATCGCGGATCAGGGTTTTTCCGTAGTGCTCGTGGAAAAGGAAGAAACGCTGGGCGGGCTTGCCAATCGTTTAACCCATACTATCGAAGGCATGGATATCCGGGCCTATGTGACGGACCTAATCGGAAAAGTAACGGCCCATCCAAATATCGATATCCTGACCCAGTCCGTGATCGTCGACTTTTCCGGGTTTAAAGGCAATTTCAAGACTGAAGTGCTGGTGGGAAAAAACATGGCCAACCGCAAGATCGAACACGGCGTGGTGATCATGGCCACCGGCGCCGGAGAATACCGGCCTACCGAGTATCTCTACGGCGAACATCCGAACGTCCTCACCCAGCTGGAACTTTCCGAACGGCTGGAGGAAAAAGAATATGCCGCGGGTCTGGACCAGGTCATCATGATCCAGTGCGTCGGGTCACGAAACGAATCCAACCCCAACTGCTCGCGCATATGCTGCCAGAGCGCCATTAAAAACGCCATTCACATCAAGCAAGACAATCCCGAAGCCCGGGTGTTTATCCTGTATCGCGACATACGGACCTATGGGCAGATGGAAGACTATTACACCGAAGCCCGGCGTCTCGGCGTCATGTTCTTTAGGTTCGATCCGGAAGATCCGCCGGTGGCGGCCGCATCCGGCGATAATGTAAACGTGACCTTCACCGACCATATCCTGGGCCGAAAAATCAGCGTGGATGCGGGACTGCTGGTCTTGAGCGCCGGCATGCAGGCCGAAGACACCGAGGAACTGGCCAATATCATGAAAACCAACCGGAACCCGGAAAACTACTTCATCGAGGCCCATGTAAAACTCCGGCCCGTGGAGATGGGAACCGAGGGATTTTACCTGTGCGGCACGGCCCATGCCCCCAAACTCCTGACCGAATCCATCGCTCAGGCCATGGCGGCTGCATCCCGGGCCACCACGATGCTTGCACAGCCACACCTGACCCTGTCGGCTGTTGTGGCCCGGGTGGATCAGGACTTGTGCGCCTCCTGTCTGATCTGCGTGCGCTCCTGTCCGTTCAACGTTCCCCGGATCAACGCCGATGGCGTCAGCGAAATCGATGATGCCCTGTGCCAGGGATGCGGTGCCTGCGCCGCCGAGTGCCCGGCCAAGGCGATTCAACTCAACTGGTATGAGGATGATCAAATCATAAGCAAGGTCGATGCCTTGCTGGAAGGAGCCCAATGACCACCGATTTCCAACCGACCATCCTGGCGTTCTGCTGCAATTACTGAGGGTATTCCGCCGCGGACCTGGCAGGTTCCATGCGACTTAATTACCCCACCAGCGTCAAAATCGTCCGGGTGCCATGCACCGGAAAGGTGGACGTGGTCCACATGCTCAGGGCCTTTGAAAAAGGAGCCGACGGCGTCTACGTCGTGGGCTGCCTGGAGGGGGCATGTCATTATAAGAGCGGCAATTTCCGCGCCCGCAAGCGGGTGGAGCAGGCGAAAAAAATTTTAGATACCATCGGCGTAGGCGGCGACCGGGTCTGGATGTACAACCTTTCCTCCAGCGACGCGCCCCTGTTTGTCAAATACGCCGCGGAAATGCATGACCGGATCACAGCCCTGGGTCCCAATCCGGTCAAACGGAAAACAAAAGCCGCGGCATGATCGCGGTATTTTAACTTTTTATATTTTTATATAATGACCATCAACCATGATAAGAGAGGGCAAAAACGATGATTGTTGCCGATAGAAAACCGATTGATGAAATCATCGAACAGGTCAAGGACAGCAAAAAGGTCCTCGTGCTGGGATGCAATGAATGCGTCACCGTGTGCGAGGCCGGCGGTAAAAAAGAAGTCGCCGTGCTGGCCTCGGCCCTGCGCATGTATTTTGCAAACCAGGGCCGGGAGGTCGACATCGATGAAATCACACTGGAGCGCCAGTGCGATCATGAATACCTTGAGGAAATCAGGGATGTGGCCGATCAGTACGATGCCATCATCTCTCTGGCATGCGGCGTGGGCGTCCAGTTCACCGCGGAAAAATACCATTCCATCCCGATCTTTCCAGGCGTCAACACCTGTTTCCTGGGGGCCACGGAAAAACGGGGGCTCTGGACCGAACGGTGCCAGGCCTGCGGCACGTGTATTTTGGCTTATACCGGCGGCATCTGCCCGGTATCGAGATGCGCCAAACGCGTGCTCAACGGCCCCTGCGGGGGGTCCTCCAAAGGGAAATGCGAAATCAATAAGGAACTCGATTGCGCATGGCAGTTGATCATCGACCGTCTCAAGGCCATTGATCGCATGGATCTTTATGACCGCGTGTTTCCCATCAAGGACTGGTCCACCGACCGCGCCGGCGGACCCCGAAAAGTGGTGAGGGAGGATGTACAGATATGAGCGTGAAAACACCGAGCAAACTTGAAAAAATTTTTTCCCTTGGCCATATCGCCGTCACCTCCGAATGCGGGCCGCCCCGGGGAAGCGACCCCGTGGCCATCAAGGAAAAGGGGGAGCTGATCCGAAACCATGTAGATGCCGTGAATGTCACCGACAACCAGACATCCGTGGTCCGATTGTGCAGTCTGGCAGCCTGTATCCATCTCAAGCTCATGGGTATCGAGCCCATCCTCCAGATGGTCAGCCGGGACCGGAATCGGATCGCCATCCAGAGCGATATCCTGGGCGCCGCGTCCTTTGACATCAACACCATGCTCTGTTTGTCCGGTGATCACCAGAGCTTCGGGGACAACCCCAAGGGCCAGAACGTCCACGATCTCGATTCAATGCAGATGCTCCAGACCGTCCGTATGATGAGGGATGAAGGCAAGTTTTTAGGCGGAGACAACATCAAGACCCCGCCGTCGATTTTCGTGGGCGCGGCCGCCAACCCCTTTGCCGACCCCTTTGAAATCCGGGTCCCGCGTCTGGCGAAAAAAATCGCCTCGGGCGCGGAATTCATCCAGACCCAGTGCATTTACAACCTGGATAAATTCGAAAAATGGATGGAACTGGTCAGAGACAAGGGCCTTGATGAAAAAGTCCATATCATGGCGGGCGTCACCCCGCTCAAATCCGCGGGTATGGCCAAATACATGAAAAACCGCGTTCCCGGCATGGACGTGCCCGATGAGGTCGTCAAACGCATGGCGGACACGCCCAAGGATAAACAGGCCGACGAAGGGATCACCATCTGCGTGGAGACCATCCAGCGACTGAAGGAAGTCAAGGGGGTTCACGGATTTCATATCATGGCCATTGAATGGGAGGAAAGGGTCCCGGAAATCGTCGAGCGCGCCGGCCTCTATCCCCGACCCAATATTGGCTGATCGCCTCTTTTCGCATCCTCCAATTTTTCATAATGCCGCCGGCATGCCCCAAACATGGCATGCCGGCGGCATTATCCGCGGTATCGGACATCAAAATGCACCATGTTGCGGCTCTACATCCGTTTTCCCAGCCAGACGATCCCTTATAAAATCAGCGAACCGATCCGCATCCGGACCGAATTCAATGCGAACCCCAACAACCACAAGAGGGATGGGGGTATGCAGACGGCCCATGATCCGGATATAATCCTTTTCCGTGGTAACCAGGTAATCGGCTGAAAGGCTTTCGGCCCGACGTACAATATCTTCGCATTCCGCGTCCGTATAGGGATGATGATCGGGAAACGACATACAACCCGGCACCGATTCCGCATTTTCAGATATCATCCGCAAAAATTCCCCGTTCTGTGCGATGCCAGAAAACACAAAGACCCCGGCATTTTGCAACAAAGAAAAATCGTCTTCGGCAAAGCGGCATCGTGTTTGTGGAACGGCCTCCTGCCCATTATATACACAGTCGATATAAGGCGAATGACGGGATATGAACAATGGCCTTCCGGGAACCATTGCCGCAATCCGGCGGAAGTTGACCGAACGGGGAAGATCACAGCGGGTCAAAATAACGGCATGCGCGCGGCGCAACGCGGATGCGGGTTCCCGCAGAAGGCCCCGGGGCAGCAGATGCCCGTTTCCGAAAAACCTTCGATCATCCACCAAAACCAGATCCAGATCCCGATTGAGGCGACGGTGCTGAAAGCCGTCATCGAGCACGATAAGGTCCGGAGAAAATGCGTTTATGGCCGCACGGCCCATGCGCCGGCGGTCGGCCCCTACCAACACCGGGATTCCAGTCAGCCGCCTTGCCATCATGAACGGTTCATCTCCGGCCATGGCCGGCGGCATCAGTAAATTCTTTCCATCGCTTACGATGCCCCCGCTGCTTTCAGCCCCTCCCCTGTACCCCCTGCTCAGAATCGCCGTGCGATAACCCAGGTCCCGGGCCAGTTCGGCGATATAGATGGTCATGGGGGTTTTCCCCGTTCCGCCGACAGTGATATTGCCTACGGAAACCACCGGACAGGGAAGTGTTTCAGAGGTGATGAACCCGTTATCATACCCGATGGATCGGATGCGTACGGCCGCACCGTAAAGCATGGCTGCCAGGCGCAAAAACCCCGGCAGCACCCCGGCACGCCCGGTGGTTGCGTCCGTCATGACCGCGGCAATCTTTTCCATAATCCGGTTGAAGGCCATCAAAGCTCAGTCCAGATTGAATATCAGCAGTCCGGCGATACCCATAAAAAGGATATTGGCCGCCCATGCGGCGACTGTCGGCGGCAGAAGATCGCCGTATCCCAGAGACAGACAGAAACTGTAGCACCCCCAGTATAGAAATGCCGTTGCAATGCCGTAGGCAAAACTGGCAGCCAGGCCCTCCCTGGTCCTGCCGCGCAGAGCGATGCCTGATCCCAACAGTCCCATGATGAGACAGACCCAGGGGAAAGCGGTCTTGGCATGCAGATCCACACGATACCGGGTGGCGTCATAACCTTCCCTTTCGATTTTCCGGATATAGGACAGCAGTGCGCCGAAGTTCATCTCCTCGGATTCCTTGACCACCCGCAGAAGGTCGTCGGGCAGAAAATCAAGTTCGAC
>CAYZXZ010000070.1:7416-12991 GCA_964481615.1 uncultured Desulfobacteraceae bacterium
TCATCGTCTCCGTTAAATCGCTGATCCATGCCGTCATAAAGCATCCATCCGTTGTCCGTAAATTCCCCCCGCTCCGCGTCAATACGCCGTTCCAGGGCGAAAGCCTTGTCGAAATAAATAACGGTAATGCCGTAAATCGCCGGTTCAGCGGAATTGTAATGAGCGATATGGGTAATGGAACGATCCCCCCGGATCCAGATGTTTCTTTCCCGTGAAGTCACCACCCGCCGCTCGTCCGTATCCGGATCAATGATCTCTCTGACCCGTGAATTGCTCGCGGGCACCACAGCTTCCGAGAAAACAAACAAAATCGCACTCAGGGTCAAACCGATGACAAGCACCGGCTTGATCAGATTTAAAACGCTGATGCCGCCGCTTTTAAGAGCGATGATTTCATTGTTTCTGGTCATCAGGCCGAAAACGATCAACACGCCCAGCAGCAGGGCCGCAGGCAGGATCTGAGAAATAATCAATGGAATTTTAAACAGAAAATAAGCGATGATATCCGACGGAGGCAGGGCCAGGGCCATCAGTTTATCGATCCGGCCGAAAAAATCAATGGACAGATAGACGATTGTCACCATTCCCAGGACCATCCCGGAATATTTGAAAAACATGCGCGAGATATAAGCATGAACAACCGTCATGGAGACCCTTTTCTGACAGTTTGGTAAAAAACGAAATTGTTCACTTCGTACATCTTTCAGAGCTCGATTTTCACGGTATCTTTTTTTTAATGCGGCGCAAAAACGATAAAATGTCCGGCGACCTGTCATTGGCGGTTTTCACCAGCAGCCAGGCTCCGGCCCCGCCCATGATGACATTCGGAGCCCACATCCCGATCACGGGATGCACGGCGCCGGTTTCACCGAGGATCAGTCCGGCCGACAGCAGCAGATAATATATCAGAAACGCCGCCAGGCCGATCCCCAGACCGGCCGACCGCCGGGCGGTCTGGGTCTGGATCCCCAGCGGAACCGCCAGAACGGCAAGGACGACGCAGGCAAACGGAATGGAAAATTTCCTGTGAAATTCAATCAGTACGGAATAATATCGCTTGTCATGATCGGTTGCCGCATCCAGATAGGTCGTCAGTTCCGCAAGACTCATCTCTTTTTCATTTCTCTTACCGGTTTGCACTCCGCCCACGGCGTTGTTGAGGTCCAGCTGCAGGTCATAGGTATCAAACCGGATCAGGTGGGCCGACCGGTCCGCCAGTCGCACCTGGTTGATGGTGCCGTCATAGAGTCTCAAGATGAACCGGTAGTCGTTTTCACTCTGGAACAAAACTCCCTTCGGCGCAGTGGCCGCGATTCTGGCTCCTTCCTTGCGGTGATCATCAATAAAAATATCAATCAGGGTCCCGGATGCCGGGTCAATTTTATTGACATAAAACATGACCCCTTCGAAACTGTCGTTGAACCGGCGCTCCTTGAGGCCGAGATTGAAATTCGACCGGACCACCTCAAACGCCAGCTGCTTATATGCGGTCCGGCCCCAGGGCATTCCATATACGGCCATGAAACCGGTAAAAAAGGCGCAGACAAGACCAAACGCCATAACCGGAGTCAGAAACCGGTAAACGCTGATCCCGCCGGCTTTCAAGGCAATGATCTCGTTGTCATTGGACAGCCGCAGAAATGCCACCAGCACCGCCATCATAACCGACATGGGGATGATATAGACGAAAAAATAGGGCAGGGAAAAGATCAGCATGAGAAAAAAAACCGAAACCCCCACCTGGTAGTTGACGATCAGGTTGGTGATGTCTAAAATCTGACGCATCAGGAAGACAAAAACGAAAAAAAGCAGATTCATGACAAACGGCGGGATCATTTCGGAAAAAATATATCGACTGAGAATCAACGCGGTTTTCTCCTTGCGCAAACGTCTTCGGCCGCGTCCGGCCCGGGGGCAAATTTCAAGATTGTCCCGTAAATCTCTTATCAGCGTCGCTGGAATCGCAATAAAGGCTTTGTAAAGCAAGCAAATCCGCTTTTTACGATTCCACAAATTTTACAGGGGTGCGTCGGTCTCCCTGTTTTCTGCAAACTGCATCTGGTAGAGATGATAATATTCGCCTTTTTTTGCCAGCAGAGCCTCGTGGGTCCCTTCTTCCACGATCCGCCCGCCGGAAACAACGATGATCCGGTCGGCATAAGCGATGGTGGACAGCCGATGGGCAATCACAAAGGAGGTACGGCCTTTCATCAGGTTTTCCAGGGCTTTTTGCACCAGGCGTTCCGATTCCGTATCCAACGCGGCGGTTGCCTCATCCAGGATCAGAATCGGCGCGTTTTTCAGCAGGGCCCTGGCAATGCACATGCGCTGCTTTTCTCCGCCCGACAGACGACTGCCCAGTTCGCCGATGACCGTATCAAATCCATTGGGCAGGCTTTGAATGAAATTATAAATATAAGCGGCTTCTGCCGCGTCCGCGATTTCTTCATCCGTGGCATCCCGCCGGCCATAGGCGATATTGTACCGGATCGTGTCATTGAAAAGTATCGCCTCCTGGGTCACGATGGCGATCTGATCTCGCATGTTGGCGATGGTCAGATCCCGGATATCGATCCCGTCGATCTTGACGGCTCCATCTGTCACGTCATAGAATCGGGGAATCAGATTGACCAGGGATGTCTTTCCTCCACCGCTAGAGCCGACAATGGCAAGAATTTCGCCGGCCGCTACCGACAGATTGATGTCTTGGAGCACCATTTCCGAGCCGTCATAGGAAAAACCCGCGTTTTCGAACATGATCTGATGCGGTATAGTGGCGATATGCATCGGCGAAGGCGTCTCTTTGATATCGGATTCGGTTTCCAGAATATCGAAAATCCGGTCCACCGCCGCCATTCCCTGCTGGATGATATTGTTTAATTTGGTCAGTTTCTTGACCGGGGGATACAAAAACATGACGGCCGCGATAAAGGAAAAAAATGTACCCGGCGTTGATGTCCCCTTGAAGACTCCATATCCGCCGTACATGATCACCAAGGCGATGCCGGTCCCGCCGAGGACCTCCATCACCGGGGAGGTCAGCGCGCTGGCGCGCACGGCCTTGAGTTCAAACCGGAACACCCGGTAACTTTTTTCGACAAACGACTGCTTTTCCGCGCTTTCCATGCCAAAGGCCTTGACGACCTTGTTGCCGGCAAAGGTCTCGTGCAGAAACGCGTTTAAGTCCGCCATGCTCTCCTGGCTCTGCCGGCTGAACCGCCGGACCCGGCGTCCGAATTCAACAATGGGAACAATGGCCAGCGGAAACACCATAATCGCGATAATGGCCAGTTTCCAGTCCCGGTAAAAAATCAGGCCGATCAAGCCGATGATGGTGAAAAAATCGCCGATCCCGCCGGTAACCGCCTTTGAGACCATGGTTTTGATGATCCCGACATCGTTTGTGATCCGCGACATCAGGCCGCCGGTCCGTTCCTTGTGAAAAAACGCCAGGGGCAGATCGATGATACGGGCATAAAGGGTGTCCCGCAACTGCTTGATGATGCGTTCCCCCACGTAATGCATCAGATAATCCTGCCCATACATGCCGATTCCCCGCAGAAAAAAAATGCCGATGACCAGCAGGGGGATGAACTTGAGCATCTCCTCTTTTTTGTTGAGAAAAATATCATCTAACACCGGTTTGACAAGGTATGCCGTTGCCGATGTGGTCAGGGCCACAACAATCATGCAGAGCGAGGCCAGAAAAAGAAAAAACCAGTTCTCCCGGATATATTGAAATAATGCTCTGTGCCGCTGCCTGATGGCAAAACCGAATTTCATTTTAGGTTGCCCGCACTCAAAATCTGTGTTTCCCGGCCCTGCCGGCAATGCTTCCGGTCCAGCATGGCAAGAGCGATACCAGCGGTTTTATCGGCCGCGCCGGCATTCCCCAGCGCTTTTCGGACCTGTTGCAGTTTTTCCCTGATCCGGGCCATTTTTTCCGGATGATCCATCAGATCGCCGGCGACCGAAACGATCTTCTGAGGATGGGCGTCATGCTGCACCAGCTCCGGCACCACCCGTTCGCCCGCGATAATATTGACCAGGCCGATATGGTCCACCCGGACAAGGGCCCGACCCAGCAGGTAGCTGATCGGTGAAACCCGGTACATGATGATCATGGGAATGCCGTAAATGGCCGTTTCCAGGGTGACGGTCCCCGAAGCCGCGATAATCAGCCGGCTTTTTTCAAACACCGCAGAAACATCACCGGGCGCCAGCGCTATCCGGCATGCGCCCTGGTACGGCACGGCAAAAGATGAGACCCACTCGGGGCGGATCGAGGGCGCCACGGAAATCAGAAACGCGGCATCTTTGTATCTTTGCTGCAGGATGCTGGCGGCCGCCAGCATCTCCGGCAGGTTTTTTTCAATTTCACCCCGGCGGGAACCGGGCAGAAGCCCGATCACAAACTCGGACGGATCATCTTTAGCCGCTGCGGGCGCTTCGAACCCGTCATAGGCATCCATGAGGGGATGGCCCACAAATGTCACCGGAATGCCGTGTTTCCGGTAAAAGGCTTCTTCAAAGGGGAGAATCACGGCCACGTGGTCCACATATTTCCGGATCTTGCGGATGCGGCCCAATCGCCAGGCCCAGATCTGGGGACTGATATAATACAGAACGGGAATCCCCTGTTTTTTGGCCGCGGCCGCCACATGAAGGTTGAAATCGGGAAAGTCGATCAGAATGACCAGGTCCGGCTGCAGGCCTTTGATAACCTTCTTGACCGATGACATCCCCCGGATCACGCCGGGCAGTTTCGCAAAAACTTCCGTAATGCCCACCACTGAAAGATCGGCTGCGTCGCAAAGAATCCGAACGCCTTCATTTCGCATGTTCCGGCCGCAGATGCCGCAAAAAAACAGGTCCGGGTCGCGCTGCTTCATGGCGGCGACCAGGTGCGCGCCGTGGGCATCCCCGGACGCCTCTCCGGCGATGATCAGCACACATCGGGAACTTTTTTTTTCCATGATCATTTCGCCTCAGGAGAACCGGCGACTCGTTTCCTGGATCTGGCGGGTGATGGTCAATGCGATATCCAGCGCGTCACGGCCAATGCGGCCCGTGACTTCCGGCGCCTGCCGCGTTCGCACCGACCGGACAAATGATTGGATTTCGTCTTCTAAGGCATCGCCTTCTGTAAAGCGGCTTTCTTCTATCTGCATACCCGGGATCAGTGCTTCCTGTCCGCCGGTACCGGGCCAGACATGAACGATGGACCGGTTGGCGAAATCAAGGCTTACATATCCGTCTTTTTGAAACAGCCGGATTTTGCGCTCATTCTTGTTGGCGATCCGGCTGGCGGTGACTTTGGCAACCGCACCGTTTTTAAACTCGATATGGGCATTGGCGATATCGATACTGTCGGATACCACAGGCGCACCCATGGCATGGATGTAACGGATGCCGGATTTGACAAAATTAATAATGATATCGATATCATGAATCATGAGATCCAGGACGACGCTGACATCCGTCCCTCTTTTCTTGTAAAGGCTTAAACGATTCGACTCGATAAAAACAGGATGATTCACGATTTTCCGCACAGCCACCACCGCCGGATTGAACC
>CAYZXZ010000071.1:0-7303 GCA_964481615.1 uncultured Desulfobacteraceae bacterium
GTGACGATGGAGAAGGCGCAAGAAATGCCATTTCTTCTTCTCTGCTCATGTTTTCTCGGCGTCTGCCGCCCCGCCGGCGCTTTTTCTCGGTGAACTTGCCGCCAGACAAAATGAATTGCCTCCGCAGTTGACAGGCCCAGCCTTTGGATACCCCGATGCTTGCGGCCACCTGATCCAGCGAAAGGCCAAACTCCAAGGGCAAAAACACCGCCTGCGCCTGTCGAAGCTCATTAATCGTACGCGCTTTTAATAAGCAATCCCTCGCGCTTTCCAACACTTCTTTGCCGCTTGCCGGTCTCGACATATACCCGCCTCCTTGATGGTGAGCATATTATAACATATTTGATTTAGAAATGGAATTAAAGAAGGAAAAGATGCCGGATACAAACAGTGGCGAGATCAAGGAAAGTGACGCATTTTGTACCAAAATTGTACCAATCGAAGCCTACCGAACGAAAAAACGAAAAGCCGGATAAAATTAACTATCCGGCTTTATTGGAAAACAGTTTGGTAGCGGGGCCTGGATTCGAACCAGGGACCTTCGGGTTATGAGCCCGACGAGCTACCAGACTGCTCCACCCCGCATCATGAGAATTAGAAATATACTCGTTTGGCCAGCCGGTTGTCAAGGGTTTTTTATCAAGGTGTTTATGAACGGTTTATCAAGCTGCCCAGGTTTCGATTTTTTTCAGGATCATATCGACTCGGCGGTCCCGGTCTGAAAGGTTTTTTTGTCGATGTGGATGAACACTTGTTTGCGCCGTCCGGTGTGGCCGGAAACGATTTCCAGCGTTTATGTGGGGAGGCCCAGCTGTTTGGCCAGATATCTTATGCACATCTGATTGGCCGCGCCGTCCACGGGCGGGGCGGCCAACCGAATTTTAAGGGCGTTTCCGTATCTGCCGGCCATTGCATTGGCCGAGGATTTCGGCTGCACGTGGACATGCAGCAGGATGCCCCCGGATTTACGGGTGGCAACAAGTGTTATTTCAGCAGGGTCTTTCAAGATGATCTCATCCGGCCGCGGCATCAGTCAGCCACTGCCGGAGTTCGTCATAGGCGTGCGTGGCCGGGATATAGGGAAATTCCCGCACGACGTTTTCCGGCGGCCGGAACAGAAATGCGGCATCGGCTTCCTTGAGCATGGCGATGTCGTTATATGAGTCTCCGAAGGCGATCACACGGTAATTAAGGGTTTTTAATGCCTGCACCACCTTCTTTTTTCCGTCCTTCTGCCGGAGCCGGTACCCGGTGACGTTGTGATCCGGCCCCACCTCCAGGCTGTTGCAGAACAGGGTGGGCCAACCCAGTTTCCGCATCAGGGGACCGGCAAACTCCACAAAGGTATCGGAGACGATGATGATCTGGTGATCGGACCTGATCCAGTCCAGAAACGCGGCGGCGCCTTCCAGAGGTTCGATTTTACAGATCACCTCCTGGATGTCGGTCAGCTTGAGGTTGTGCTTTTCGATGATGCTCAGCCGGTGCTTCATGAGCACGTTGTAATCGGAAATATCCCTTGTGGTCAGCTTGAGTTCCTCGATGCCGGTGTGCATGGCCACGTTGATCCATATTTCAGGCACGAACACGCCCTCAAGATCCGAACAGAATATATGCATGTCAGGTCCTTTTTATTTTAACTTGATCTCACACGATTTCCCTGCGGTAATCGAAAAAAGATTAATCCTCGATGCGGATCAGCATGGGTCGGTCGATGATGGCGTCCAGGGCCGCAATTTTGTCCAAGGCTCTTTGTATCTCTGCTTCCATAGCCTTGTGGGTCAGCATGAAGATAGGAACGGCGCCGTTGAGTTTCTGTTCGATCTGGTGAACGGACTTGATGCTGATCTCGTGTTCTCCCAGTATCCCGGCGATGCGGGAAAGCACGCCAGGCCGGTCAATGGCGGCGAAACGGATGTAATAGTGGCTGAACAGAGCATCAATGGGGCGGATGGGGATGTTTTGAATCTGATCCGGCTGAAACGACAGCATGGGAATGCGCGGCGGGCCTCCGGACAAAAGGTTCCGGGAGATGTCGACAATATCGCTGATGGCCGCACTGGCCGTAGGCATCATGCCCGCACCGTAACCATAAAGCATCATGTCGCCCACGGCATCCCCGCAAAGGGTAACGGCGTTAAGCGCTCCGGTGACATTGGACAGCGGGTTTGAAAACGGTATCATGGTGGGATGTACCCGCACGTCGATCATCCCGTCCGTGCGTTTTGTCACCGCCAGGAGCTTGATGCAGTATCCGCTCTGGGCCGCAAATTCAATATCCATGGGCGTGATCCGGGAAATGCCTTCCACAAAAATATCCGCCGGCGTGATTTCCGTACCAAAGGCCATGGAACTCAGAATGGCAAGTTTATGTGCCGTGTCAAATCCTTCAACGTCCAGTGTGGGATCAGCCTCGGCAAAACCCTCGGCCTGGGCCTGGCCCAGGGCCGTTTCAAAGGGGATTCCTTCGCTGGTGATCCGAGAAAGGATATAATTGCAGGTGCCGTTTAAAATGCCGGTGATGGACGCAATGTGATTGCCCACAAGGCTTTCCCGCAGAGTCTTGATGATGGGCATGCAACCGCCCACGCTGGGCTCGAAGCCTACGGCGACACCCCTTGCCGCCGCGGCCTTGAAAATGGCGCTGCCGTGGGATGCCAGAAGGGCCTTGTTCGCGGTCACCACGTGCTTGCGCTTGTCGATGGCGCTCAATATCAGTTTTCGGGGGAGTTCCTCGCCGCCGATCATCTCGCAAACGATATCGATATCCGGATCATTGATGACCGCATACGGATCCGTGGTCAGGACCCCGTCGTCAAATGAAACCCCCCTGTCCCGGACGATATCCAGATCCGCGGCCCGCTTCAGGTGGAGCCGCGCCCCCAGCCGGGCTGATATCAGCGATCCGTTGTTGATCAGTATTTTGGCGATGCCGGTGCCGACCGTGCCGACGCCGAGGATGCCGATGTTGATTTGTTTCATGATCGCATTCATGGGTATTACAGAATCTTTTTGATGCCCCGGACCGCCTGATTGATCCGCATGTTGTTTTCAATCAGGGCGAACCGGACGTATTCGTCGCCGTATTCGCCGAATCCGATACCGGGCGAGACCGCGACCTTGGCCTTTCGGATCATCATTTTGGAAAATTCCACCGACCCCATTTTGATGTATTGTTCCGGAATTTTCGCCCAGACAAACATGGTGCCTTTAGGAGACGGGATTTCCCATCCGACCCGGGCCAGGCCGTTGATCAGCGTGTCTCTTCTCTCATTATAGGTTTCGCAGATCTGTTTGACGCATTTCTGCGGGCCGTTTAACGCGATGATGGAAGCGATCTGGATCGGCTGGAAAATGCCGTAGTCCAGGTAGCTCTTGATCCGCTTGAGGGCGGCCACGGTCTCGGCGTTGCCCACGCAGAAACCCACCCGCCAGCCGGGCATGTTGTAGCTTTTGGACAACGAATAAAATTCCACGCCCACGTCTTTGGCGCCTTTTGCCTGCAGGAAACTCGGCGGTTTGTATCCGTCGAACACGATGTCCGCGTAAGCCAGGTCATGGATGACGAGAATATCGTGCTCCCTGGCGTAATCGGCGATTTTCTGGAAAAAATCCAGTTCCACCGTGGCCGTGGTGGGGTTATGGGGAAAACTGATCACCAGGATTTTTGGTTTCGGCCAGGCCCGCTTGGTGGTCGCAATCAAGTCTTCGAAAAAGTCCGAATCCGGATGGAGCGGAATGTACTTGACGTTCGCCCCCGCGATGATGGCCGAATAGGGATGGATCGGGTAGGTCGGGTTCGGGGACAGCACCACGTCCCCCGGTCCGACACTTACCAGCATCAGGTGCGAAATGCCTTCCTTGGCGCCGATGGTGACAATGGCCTCGGTTTCCGGGTCGATGTCCACGTCAAATCGCCGCTTGTACCAGTCGGAAATGGCCAGCCTGAGTTTCCGGATCCCCATGGATGCTGAATAGCGGTGGTTGTGCGGTTTCTGGGCCGCCTCGATCATTTTATCGACAATGTGTTTGGGCGTTGCCAGATCCGGATTTCCCATGCCCAGGTCAATAATATCTTCACCGGCCCGGCGTGCATCCATCTTGATCTGGGTGACGGTGGCGAATACATAGGGCGGCAGCCGGTTTAATCGCGTAAAAGTCTTCATCTTCAGCCTCTTATTCTTGTCAAATTTGAAAGTTTCGATCAATGAAGTGTCTAATTACACGACTCATCGATGCTTGTCAAAAAATTTGTTTTGACATTTTTTCCGCATTACGTTATCAATTCGCAACTTTTCGGACATTCAAGATTGGCAAAGACGACATCAAGACCGACTGGACAAAATGAGTAATTTGAAAAATTCCCTGACATATACGGATGCCGGTGTGGACATCGAAAAGGCCGGTGAATTCATTAAAGCCATCAAGACGATTGCGTCCAAAACCCCGAGATCCGGTGTCATGGGTGAAATCGGCGGATTCGGCGGGCTTTATTCGCTGAATACGGCCGACTACGAACGGCCTGTGCTGGTCAGCGCCACCGACGGCGTGGGCACGAAATTAAAGATCGCCTTTATGATGAACAAGCACGACACCATCGGCATCGACCTGGTGGCCATGTGCGTCAACGACGTTGTAGTTCAGGGCGCAAAACCCCTGTTTTTTCTTGATTATCTTTCAATGGGGGAACTCAAAACCGATATTGCCGAACAGATCATCAGAGGGATCGCGGAAGGCTGCCGTCAGGCCCAGTGCGCGTTGATCGGCGGAGAGACCGCCGAAATGCCGGGACTTTACAGTAATAATGAATACGACCTGGCCGGTTTTTCCGTTGGCGTCGTGGATAACGATAAAATCGTGGACGGTTCGGAAATCAAGGTGGGACACAAGCTGGTGGGTATCGCCTCATCCGGCCTGCACAGCAACGGCTATTCTCTAGTCCGGAAACTTTGTTTTGAGGTATTGAACCAGACCGTGGACACCTTTATTCCGGCATTCGGGAAAACCCTCGGGGAGGAACTGATCAAGCCGACCCGGATATATGTCGAAACCGTTTTGCGCCTTTGCAAAGAGTTCCCGATTCACGGCCTGGCGCATATCACCGGCGGCGGCATTGATGAAAATATCGTCCGGGTCCTGCCCACGGCTTGCAGCGTCGTGATCCAGGAAGGGTCGTGGCCGGTGCCGCCCGTTTTTGATTATCTTCAGAAAGCGGGCAACATTCAGCAGTCGGAAATGCGGCGGACTTTCAACAACGGGCTGGGCCTGATCGCGGTGGTGCCGCCCCAGGCGGCCCAGGATATTGTCGAGCGCGTCGCCGGGATGAATGAGAATGGATACGTGATCGGCGAGGTGGTCCAGAACCGGAAATCCGCCGGAAAACGCGTAATCTGGCTTGATAAGTGATAACAATCCGCAAATTCTTCGATAAGCTGTTGGCATGGATCGCCCGGGGCCATGTCAAAAATCCCTGCCGGTCGTGAGTCCCCAAAACCCCTTTGCACCCGTCGGGTGAATCGAAAATCCGTGCGGCCGACAGATCGCGGTGATCTTTCGCGTCGCCGCATCCTCCAATCAAACACTCGGCCCGAGAGGAAAGCCGTCCGGACAAGGCATGAATATACTCGGTATTGAAACATCCTGCGATGAAACCGCGGCGGCCGTTGTTTCAGACGGCACAACGGTGCTGTCGTCGGTCGTGGCATCCCAGGTGGAAGTGCATCACCCCTACGGCGGCGTGGTGCCCGAGCTGGCGGCCCGCAGGCATATCGAGGCCATTGCGCCCGTGGTGGACAGCGCGCTCCGCAAAGCCGGCATGTCGTCCCACGACGTCGATGCCGTTGCTGTCACCCAGGGTCCCGGCTTGGTGGCGGCACTGCTGGTGGGGTTTAGCTTTGCAAAGGCACTTGCCTATGATTTGAATATTCCCTGGGTGGGTGTGGATCACCTGGACGGGCACATCCAGTCGGTTTTTCTACAAACTCCGGCCCCGCCGTTTCCCTTTGTCGCACTTCTGGCATCCGGCGGCCATACCAATATCTATCATGTGACATCCCATACCAGCAGCCGATGCATGGGCCAGACGATAGACGACGCGGCCGGCGAGGCCTTTGACAAGGTCGCCAAAATACTGGGACTGGGCTATCCAGGCGGCGGGGCCATCTCAAGGCTGGCCGATACTGGTGATCCTTCCGGAATCCATTTTCCGCGGTCGTATCTGGACAGGGAGTCCTTTAATTTCAGCTTCAGCGGCATCAAGACAGCGGTCAACCGGTATATACAGACCCACCCGGAAGTATTTCCGGACAGGATCGCCGATGTTGCGGCCGCATTCCAGGAAGCCGTTGTGGATGTGCTTACGGACAAGGTGATCTGGGCCGCGAAAAAAACCGGGTGCGGGCATATCGCCATAGTGGGCGGCGTGTCGGCGAACCGGCGGTTTCGGGAGCGGGTCAGGGAAGCGGCCGACCGACCGGGAATCGCGGTTTACGTGCCGCCGGTCGAACTGTGCGGGGATAACGCGGCCATGATCGCCGCAGCCGGATATCGTTATTTGTCCGTATCCAGCGACTCGCAGGGAACACTGGATTCGGATGTGTTTCCACGGTCTCCACTACGGGGCGAAATCTGATATTGCCTGACCGCATTGTTGTGATCCCTGAGATTGGTCGAAAAATGGTGTGTGCCGTCCTCACGTGAAACAAAAAACAGGTAGTCGGTTTTATTCGGAAAAAGCGCGGAACGGATGGACGCCGGTCCCGGGCTGGCGATGGGGCCTGGGGGAAGGCCGTCGATCCGGTAGGTGTTGTAGGGCGTGTCCCGGTCCAGGTCCTTCTTGCGTATGCGTCCGGTAAAACCCGGGACGCCGTAGATCGCCGTTGGGTCGCTCTGAAGACGCATACCGCACTTCAGCCGGTTGTGAAACACCGATGCGACAAGGGATCGCTCCTCATTGTGTCCGGCCTCTTTTTCAATGATTGAGGCAAGAGTGACGATTTCATGAACCGACAGGCCCAGGGCATCGGCCCGTTCCCGCCATTCCGGCAGAAACGCGGCCCTGAATTTTCCGGCCATGAAGGTGATGATCTGTTCGGAGCTGACATCTCCGGAGAAGAAATAGGTTTCCGGAAAAAGATAACCCTCCACCGTTTCCGCCGGAATATCGAGGCGTGCGGCAAGATTTGGATCGACCGCCTTGCTGAGAAATGCATCCCTGCACCCCAGGCCGGCCTGCTCCACGAGATCGGCGATCTGATACAGATTCAGTCCTTCCGGAACCGTCAGCCTTACCATGCGTACTTTT
>CAYZXZ010000071.1:7313-12970 GCA_964481615.1 uncultured Desulfobacteraceae bacterium
CCCGCTCCAGGACCTCGGGGGGGCAGGGGCAGCCCAGCCGCTCCAGGATGGCCTCAGGGGTCATGGCAGGCGACAGTTCGTATTCACCGGCGATGATTCGCGTGTCGTAATTTTTCATCCGGCCCATGATTTTCATTTTAAACGGGTAGCGGATGAGGCGTTGATCATGCAGGCGGTCGACGATATTGTCGAACCGCTGCTGGGGCGACACCAGAAAAGGTACCGTCAGATCCTTTGTCGGGGCAGCGGGGGTCCGCATGTACAGGATCAGGTCCGTCACCACGCAGGCCGGGATGCCAACCGCCGTGATTATGGTTATCAGCAGGATGCGAAGGCGCCATTCTTTCATTTGAAACTGTACAAATCCGTTATCTGTTTTATGTTAGAAGAAACGATTTCAGGAGAGCATATATCCATGAGCGGCTCAAGTCAAAAGCAAACAACATACCAGGGGTTCGAGCAGGGGCCCATCCGGCCGCCCAGCGAGGCCGACAGCCTGCTGATCCGCATTACCCGCAATTGTCCCTGGAATCATTGCACCTTCTGCCCGGTCTACAAGGGCACGAAATTCTCCCTGCGGCCGGCGGAGCACGTCAAGCAGGATATTGATGCCGTGGCCCGGCATATCACCGCCATCATCCGAATGCGGGGTGCCACGGGCCAGGTATCCAGAAATGATCTTCACGATTATCGGTCCACCCTTGCGCCGGCCGACCACCCGGCTTTTCACGCGGCCCTAAACTGGTATGCCTGCGGCATGCGGTCGATCTTTCTCCAAGACGGCAACAGCCTCATCATTCCGCCCAGGGAGCTTATCGATATATTGACCCATCTGAAAAACCGGTTTCCCATGATCGACAGGATTACCTCCTATGCCCGGGCCCGTACCATCGCCCGGATCAGCGACGATGACATGGCGGCCTTTGCCGCGGCCGGGTTGAACCGGATTCATATCGGCATGGAATCCGGTTCGGACGCAGTGCTGAAACGGGTCCGAAAGGGAACGGACAAGGCTACCCACATCAAGGCGGGTCAAAAGGTCAAAAAAGCCGGCATCGAGCTGTCCGAATATGTCATGCCGGGCCTCGGAGGCCGGGAACTTTCCGAGGTCCACGCCTTTGAAACCGCCGATGTCTTAAACCGGATCAACCCGGACTTCATCCGGCTCCGGTCTCTTGCCATCCCCGGCCACGTTCCGCTGTATGAGGAGTTCGCCTCGGGTAAATTCGGGAAACTTACCGACGAGATGACCGCCAAAGAGATTCTGCTGTTTCTGGAAAGCCTTGACGGCATCACCAGCACCGTAAAGAGCGATCACATTCTCAACCTTTTCCAGGAAATCGATGGAAAGCTGCCTGAAGACAAGGCCCGCATGACGGGTATTATCAGGCGATTTCTGGGTATGGACCCGACCCGGCGGATGCGCTACCAGGTCGGCCGGCGCCTCGGGCTTTTTTCCCGGCTGGACGATCTCAACGATCCAACGCTTTCGGCCAAAGCCGACGAGATCTGCAAGCGCTATGGAATCACCCCGGAAAATGCCGACGATGTTATTAATGAGCTGATGAAGCAGTTTATTTGATCTTGGTTCTTCATGCCGGACGGATGACCATGGAACCTGGCGGTTTAAACGGATTATTCGGATTATACGGGATTTACATCCACATCCCCTTTTGCATCCGCAAATGCCCGTATTGTGATTTTTATTCGATCACGGATCTTTCTGTCATTTCCCGATTCGTCCGTGCCGTTGTCCGTGAAATCGAGATGGCCGCCGTGCCGCCGGTCACGGCCGACACCATCTTTTTCGGCGGGGGAACGCCTTCAGTACTGGATGTCGGGCAGATCGCCGAAATTCTGGAGGCGGTTCATCGTTGCTTTGACATATCCGAAGATGCCGAGATTACAATGGAGGTCAACCCGGGCACCCTGGATGCCCGCAGGCTGCGGTCCCTTCACGAGGCGGGCGTCAATCGTTTGAATATCGGTATCCAGTCTTTTTGTGACCTGGCCCTTGATTTTCTCGGTCGGATACACACGGCCGCGGACGGCCTGCGCACATTCGCAGCGGCGAGGGATGCGGGCTTCGATAATATCGGCCTGGACCTGATGTTCGGCCTTCCCGACCGGACCCCGGACCGGTGGCAGCAGGATCTTGACACAGCCGTCCGGCTGGGCCCCGAACATCTGTCCTGCTACCAGCTCACCTATGAGGCAGGCACGCCCATGTCGGTGGATATTGAGGCGAACAGGTTTCATGCGCTTCCGGAGGAAAGGGCCGCGGAGATGTTTGAACAGACCGGCCGGTTCCTGGCGTCAGCCGGATATGAACGCTACGAGATCTCCAATTTTGCGGTATCGCCGTCCAAATGTTCACGGCATAATCTCAAGTACTGGACTTTTGCGCCTTACCTGGGTTTCGGGCCGTCGGCCCATTCCTTTGCCGCATGCCGCCGGTCGTGGAATGTCCGCGATATCGCGGATTATCTGGTCCGCATCGACGCCGGGGGATTGCCGACGGAAGGGGAAGAGACCCTGGACCGCACCCGGCAGATGACCGAAGCGATTTACCTGGGGTTGCGGCTGGCGGACGGCATATCCATTTCCAGGTTTGAAAATCGTTTTCAGATGGGATTTACGGCCCTGTTCGGCGATGTGGTGGTCTTATTCGAATCCAGGGGGTTTCTTGTGATCGAAAATGGAAGATGCTTTTTAACCCGGCAGGGCATGCGGTTTGCCGACAGCATTGCCGGGCGGTTGATCGAAGCGATATAGGCTGTTGATTTGTCGCGGATCAGGTGGACAGGGTTTCGGCCAGCAGGCCGAGATAAAACCGGACATGGCTGATATGGGTTGCCATGTTGGCCCGGTGGTTGGCGAAAATGCCGTTATGACTGGCTTCGGTGACAAACAGCCAGGGTTTCATATGAGCCGCGTGGTGAGCCGCTTCCAATGCGTGATGTAGCACTTCCTTGGCGCTGCGCACTTCCAGGACCCGGTCGAAATCTTTTTCCACGGCCTCAAGAATGGATGACACGGCAATAGCAGCGCCTTTGGCATAATAGAAATAATTGTCGGCACGGAAGGTGCTGACCGGACTGCCGTCATCCTCGTGTGATTTGACCAGGTTTTCGTCGCAGCTCCCCATTAGTTGTTCAAAGACCCGTAGCAGGGGGATCAGGTTGTCGGTCCGGGTATAGAAAAACGCTTCCCCGCGACGGAGTTGCTCCTGGTATTCCCTCAGGTTCTTGATGGCCTCCCGGTATTCCTGTTCTGGCGCGGGGAACCAGTAGCTGTCGGTCTTTATCATGAAAGCATTCATGGCCCGTTCCAGGTGCGGATTCAATGAGGCCGTGCTGCCGGTGCGGGATATTTTATCGGTCAGAACTACCGACGCCCTTCGGGTGACTTCCAGAACGCCCAGTTGCATTTCATTGACATTGTCCGTGAACTGGATGATGTCATTGGGCCGCCAGCTCCAGAGCCGCTTGAGCTCATATTCGATGGGGCCGATCAAGGCATCCACGAATTCAACCCCTCGCGGTTTTTTTTCCGGCGGCGCGCCGGTAATGGTTTCAGGCCGGTAGATTGGCTCTGATTCTGCTTTTTGGGAGGGTTCGGCGGGTTGATGCGTGGAAACCGCTGATTTTTTCTCGGTTACGACGGATATATATGCATCGGATGCGGCAATGTCCGTCATGGGGGTAACGGATTTTTCCGGCGTTTCGGCATGGGTTGCCACGGGCGCGTCCGTTGCCGCCGCAGGGTCAAACAGGTTGATCAGCATGGCAAGCCCGACGATTACCGCAATTGAAATAGCAATGCCGGCGATGATCCGGAGCAACGCAAACTGCTGAAATTCCGTATCGGGTGTTTTTCCCATTTTTGTTTCCTTTTCGGCTGTTATAACCTTGACAATGTCCGGCCAATTAGAATTCGGATTGGTCTATTCCTGTTTTCTGAGTCTGCGGATGTCGCCGATGCGGATGGTGACATTTCCCGCGTCGAAAAATTCGATCAACGGTATGGTGTATTTCCGGGAAGTTCCCGTCATCTCTTTGAATTGCGGGGTGCTGATCTCGCCGTTCTCCTTCAGATAATCGACCAGTTGCCGCTTTAGGCGCGTCATGGTGTCCGCGTGAAAAAAAAGATCGTCATTCACCTTGACCATTTCACCGCCGGCCACAAGCATCATCAGGACGTTTTTGACGGTTTTCGGATCAACCCCGAGGGTCGCGGTCAAATCCTTGAACGTTGGCGGCTGCAGGCCGTTCTTATTGAATATCCTGATGATCTTTTCTTTGACGTCGGATTGATCGGATGCGAGCGTCACCGAATGACCGGGGAGTCGCAGGGTGTTTTCCGTTTGTACGATATCACCGGTTTTGACCATCATGCCCAGCATCAGGTTGAACAGCTTGATGCCGAGGGTCGGCGGAAATTTCGATGCCAGCTCGCCCTTGGGCATGCCGCTCTTAATTGCATTTGCCGCATGATAGGCCTTCAGACGGCCAACAACTTCGGCGGCAAAGCTTTCAAATGTCTTTTGATGGATATATCGCTTCACCTCCCGGTCGGTCTGGATCAATATACGACGCGACAGAAGGGCTTGTAAAGTATTATCCAGGCGGCTGTCGGCCAGGTTGGTCATGATTACCAGGCCCGCGTGGGTGAGTTCTGTAAATCCGGCCATTTCCGCATGGGCGACAATGATGGATTCAGGTTCGTCCGACCGGATGGCCTCCAGATGGGCGATGGTTTCTTCCCGGAACCGCTTGTGCTTTTCCGGGACCGGATTGATGATGCGCCCGCCGCCCAGGGTCTTCGACGGCGAATAACTCCTGATGACGAAACGGTCGTTTCGAACGCAGACCACCGGGGTATCCAGGCGAAGCTGCACCATGGCCGTTTCCCCCGGGTCCAGGGTCTCCCGGTCCAGCAGCAGAATATGACAGGGGACTTCATTGGTGCCGGTGTGGAACCGGACCCGGGTCCGGTTTTTGATTTTTTTTCCGAAACTCTTGAGAAGATGCAGCTCCACATCCAGCATGAAGGACGTTCTCAAGGTGTCCGGCCGGGCCACAACGTCTCCGCGATTGACGACCGCTTTTTCGATCCCCTGGAAATTGATGGCGGTCCGCATGCCCGCGGCCGCTGTTTCCACGGTTTGGTCGTGGACCTGGAGGCCCCGGACCTTGGAAGTGATCATGGACGGATAGATCATGATGGTTTCACCCGTGGTGATCCGGCCGGAAACCAGGGTGCCGGTGATGACCGTGCCGAACCCCTTCATGGTGAACACGCGGTCGGCCGGCAGGCGGAAAAGACCCGCTGGTTTCCGCTCCACCAGGCCGGCGCACAGATCGGCAATAGCCTGGATCAGTTCGGGAACGCCTTCGCCGGTGACCGAAGAGACCGTCACCACCGGGGCGTCCTCCAGAAACGTGCCCGCAACAAACTCGCGGATATCTTCGACAACCAGTTCCCGCCATTCCTCATCCACCATGTCGATCTTGGTCAGCACGATCAGCCCGTGACGGATTCCCAGCAGGGCGCAGATCTCCAGGTGTTCCCGGGTCTGAGGCATGATCCCTTCATCCGCGGCGATGATCATGGTCACAAGATCGATGCCGGAAGCGCCCGCCACCATGTTTTTG
>CAYZXZ010000072.1:0-12923 GCA_964481615.1 uncultured Desulfobacteraceae bacterium
GAGGTGGTTATGCTTGAACGGGCTTTAAAAGGATCAAAAAAATATTGGATCTGGATCTTTTTCCTGCTGGGCGTCATCGGTGTGGGTTTCGGTTTTTATATGCGCCAGCTGGATGTGGGTCTGGGAATCACCGGTCTCAGCCGCGACGTTTCCTGGGGATTTTACATCGCTCAGTTCACCTTTTTGGTCGGGGTCGCGGCCTCGGCAGTCATGCTCGTTATTCCCTATTATCTGCATGATTACAAAAAGTTCGGCCGCATCATGCTGCTGGGCGAATTTCTGGCGGTATCTTCGGTGATCATGTGTCTGCTCTTTATCATCATGGATCTCGGCATGCCCATGCGGTTGCTCAATGTACTGCTCTATCCCACGCCGAACTCCATGCTGTTCTGGGATATGATCGTGCTTAACGGGTATCTGTTTTTAAACATCATCATTGGGTGGAATGTGCTGGACGCGGAGCGCAATTCCGTGCCCCCGGCCCCGTGGTTAAAACCGTTGATTTATCTATCCATACCCTGGGCCATCAGCATTCATACGGTCACGGCTTATCTTTACTGCGGTCTTCCTGGCAGGGGTTTCTGGCTGACGGCCGTACTGGCCCCCCGGTTTCTGGCATCGGCTTTTGCCGCCGGTCCTGCCTTCCTGATCCTGCTTTGTCTGATCGTTCGCAAAGTGACGAATTTTGATCCCGGCCGGGAACAGATTCAGACCTTGGCGAAAATCGTGACTTACGGCATCATCGCCAACGTCTTCTTTTTCCTCTGCGAGGTTTTTGTGGTCTTCTACAGCCAGAATCCAGAGCATATGGATCATTTCATTTATCTGTTTTTCGGCCTGAAGGGGCACGGAGTGCTGGTGCCCTGGATGTGGACATCGATGCTGCTGATGCTGACCGCCATCGGGATACTGCTTTTTCCCAACGCCCGGCGAAATGAGATGGTGCTTGCGGTCGCCTGTATTTTCGTATTCATCGGGACATGGATCGACAAGGGCCTCGGTCTGATATCCGGCGGATTTATTCCAAATCCGCTGCATCGCGTCCAGGAGTATGTGCCCACCTTCCCGGAAATCATGATCACGCTCGGCGTGTATGCGACCGGTTTTCTGATCTTGACGGTGCTCTACAAGATTGTCGTCAGCGTCAAGGAAGAAGCGGCGGCCTGATGCCGGGAGCGAACCGGTATTTTTATTGATAATTTGATGAAAAGGGGGTATTTCTAATGTGGAAAACCCCCTTTTTGCGTGATTTATAAACGGCGTGCAGTAATGCATGAAAAACACTTCCGAAAGATCGGGGAAACATCGCGACAGATGTGTTTGAGCGGTTTACGGGGTGTTGCTGTTTTGATGATGTTGCCGATGTCCGGTGATTTGCTATCGATGAATTCATGGGGTCGGTTTCTTTGATAGCGTTTTTTATTCACCCCATTTGATCAAGGAGTTGCTGATGAATATTTATGTCGGAAATCTGGCCTTTAATGTCACGGAAGAGGATTTGAAAGAAGCGTTTGCGGCGTTCGGCCGGGTCGACAGCGCCAACATCCTGACGGATAAGTTTTCCGGCCGGTCAAAGGGATTCGGATTTGTTGAAATGCCGGACAATTCGGAAGCCGACAAGGCCATGAAAGCATTAAACGGAACCAGCCTGAAAGGCAGGAATATCAAGGTGAATCAGGCCAAACCCAAAAGCGACCGGCCCAAGCGGCGACCGCGATATTAGGATGACGCCCGTAATGACGAGCGTAAAAAAAATTGTTTTTTATTGACAAAAAAAATTAAAAAAATATACTTTTTAAGTTTATAAAAAGTTTTGGATTTTTCAGGGAGGAAGCAGTCATGTATGCGGTAGTTGCAACCGGTGGAAAACAGTACCGGGTCCAGGAAGGCGATGTGTTGCGCATGGAAAAAATCGCCGGGAACGTGGGTGATCCGGTTTCTTTTGACAGGGTGTTGCTGATATCTGACGGTCAGAACCTGACCGTCGGTCGGCCGGTGGTTGAACAGGCGTCCGTGAAAGCGCGAATCGTCGAACAGGACCGAAGCAAGAAGATCATTGTTTTCAAGTACAAGCGCCGAAAGGGATATCGCCGGAAACAGGGTCACCGGCAGGATTATACGGCGGTCCGCATCGATAATATCGTCACGGCATAGTGAAAAAAATAAAGGAGCAGATCCATGGCACATAAAAAAGCGGGCGGCAGCTCGAAAAACGGACGGGACAGCAATGGCCAGCGCCGCGGCGTCAAGCGATTCGGAGGCCAGATCGTCAGGGCGGGCAATGTCCTGGTGCGCCAGCTCGGCACCCGAATCCATCCCGGCCAGAACGTGGGAATGGGCAGTGATTTTACCCTCTTCGCTAAGATCGACGGCGTTGTGACCTATGAGCGACTGGGGCGTGACCGGAAAAAAGTCAGCGTATATCTCGTGTGAAATTTATTGATGAAGCGCGGATTCTTGTCAAAGCCGGGGACGGGGGCCGGGGTTGCGTCAGCTTCCGGCGGGAAAAATACATCCCGAAAGGCGGCCCGGACGGCGGAGACGGCGGCAGGGGCGGTGATGTCGTTATTCGCACTACATCCCGGAAACGGACCCTGTCTCAGTTTCAGTTCAAACGGAACTTTGCGGCGAAAAACGGCGGACACGGACAGGGCAGGCGATGCGCCGGCAGAAACGGCGAGGACCTGATCATTGAAGTCCCACCGGGAACCATTATCAGAAATGCACAAGATAATGAAATTATAAAAGATTTAGTGTCCGACGGAGAATCCGTCATTGTTGCCAGAGGCGGTATCGGCGGAAAGGGAAACAAACATTTCGCCACCGCCACCAACCGCGCCCCGCGATTTGCGCAGCCCGGGATGCCCGGCGAATCCCTTAGCCTCCTGATCGATCTCAAGCTCCTTGCGGATGTCG
This sequence comes from uncultured Desulfobacteraceae bacterium, assembly GCA_964481615.1. Taxonomy (GTDB): domain Bacteria; phylum Desulfobacterota; class Desulfobacteria; order Desulfobacterales; family Desulfosalsimonadaceae; genus SURF-33. Next base: position 2,917 of record CAYZXZ010000072.1, read on the forward strand.
GCATTGTCGGTTTCCCCAATGCCGGAAAATCCACACTCATAAGCAGGATTTCCTCGGCCCGTCCCAAAATCGATTCTTATCCCTTCACCACCATCAGCCCGGTTCTCGGAATGGTCTATCCATCGCGGGGAGAACCGTTCGTGGTTGCTGACATTCCCGGACTGATCAAAGGCGCACACCAGGGCGTCGGTCTGGGGGTCAGGTTTTTGAGGCATATTGAACGGACTCGGGTGTTGCTGCATCTCATTGACGCATCCCAAATCGACCCGGCTGATCCTCTTTATCTTTTTCATGCCATCGGGCAGGAACTGGCCGGATACAATCCCGCCCTTGCGGAAAAACCCCAAATCGTGGTACTTAACAAGATGGATCTTGCCGAAGGGGCAAAAGGGGCCGAGGCGTTTATCTCCGCCTTCGGCGACAGGCCCCTCCACAGGATTTCTGCTCAAACCGGCAGCGGTGTGGAAGCGCTCCTGACGGTCCTGCAACATCACCTCTCCGACGATGGGGCGGATGACGCGAATGATTAGTGCGGATTATTTCAAACAGGCCAGGCGGATTGTCGTGAAAGTCGGCAGCGGCGTGCTGACCGCCGATTCGGGACTGAATCTGTCGGTCATCGAAGCACTGTCCCGCCAGATCAATCAATTGACGACAGAAGGGCGCGAAGTGCTGCTGGTCTCATCCGGAGCCATGGCCTCGGGAATGAAAAAAATCGGCCTGTCCCGGCGGCCGGATGAAATTCCCAAGCGACAGGCCATTGCCGCCGTGGGCCAGTCAGGATTAATGATGGCCTACGAGCAGGCCTTTGCCGAATACGATCGAAAAGTCGCCCAGGTGCTACTGACCGGCGAGGACCTCAATAACCGGATACGGTACTTAAACGCGCGAAATACCCTGCACACGCTGCTGGCCTGGAAAATCATTCCCATCATCAATGAAAACGATACGGTGGCGGTGGCGGAAATCAAGTTCGGCGACAACGACAACCTGTCGGCAATGATCGCCCTTCTGATGGATGCCGATATCCTTATCAACCTGACCGATATCGGCGGACTCTACAGCGCCGACCCAGGCAAGGACCTCGAAGCCCGCCTGATTCCGGAAGTTTCACGGATTACAAAAGCCGTTGAAAAACTGGCCGGTGCGATTCCCGGTGTTCTGGGTACCGGCGGCATGTTGACCAAAATCAAGGCCGCGCGTAAAGTGACCGGCGCGGGGGTCCCCATGGTCATCGCCCCCGGACTTCAGGAGGATGTACTGCGGAAGCTTTTTTCCGGCGAAGACATCGGGACCTTTTTTTTCCCTGCCGGAATGCGGTTGTCCCGGCGCAAATGCTGGATCGGCTATACCCTGAAACCCAGGGGGGTCATCGTGGTTGATGACGGTGCGGCGGCGGCCATCCTCAAAAAAGGGAAAAGCCTGCTTCCGGGCGGCATCACGGATGTGTCCGGAGATTTCGGGGTGGGCGCGCCGGTGGAACTCAGAGACGATCGCGGCGCATCCCTGGCCGTGGGGCTGGTCAATTATTCCGCCGTGGATATTCGAAGGATAATGGGGTGCAACACCGATGCGATCCATGACCGGCTGGGGCATAAGTCCTATGACGAGGTGATTCACCGGAACAATCTGACCGTATTTAACGATTGCAGGTGAGCAAGGTGTCTTTGAAAGGCGCGGGGCTGTTCGGCGGCACATTCAACCCGGTTCATACGGGGCATCTGAGGGTGGCGGAAGAGATTCTGGAGAGCTTTAGTCTGTCAAGGATCTGCTTCATACCCTCGGCCATCCCGCCCCACAAGGACACCCTGGGACTGGCAGATGCCGCCGACCGCTTTGAAATGCTTTCCCGAGCGATTTCGACGCATCCGGGATTTGTCGTCTCGGACGCCGAGATCAAACGGAAGGGCAGATCGTATACCATCGACACGGTCCGACATTTCCGGGCAGCCCTGGCGGAAGACACCCCGTGTTATCTGATCGTGGGTTCGGATGCGTTTTTCGAGATCGATACATGGAAAGCATTCGGGTCGCTGTTTGACCATATTCCCATGATCGTGATGCGGCGGCCCGGACCAGAGGCGGATCATGGGGAGCGTTTCCGGGACAGGATGGCCGAATTCCTGCGCGCCCGGGTTGTCGGCGATTATACTTTCGACGCGGCCCGGTCCGTTTTTGAGCACCCCCGGAAACAGCCGGTTTTTCTGTTTCATGTCACGCCGATAGACATTTCATCGACCCGGATCCGCGATCTTGTCCGGCAAAGGCGCTCCATCCGGTATCTGGTTCCGGATTCCGTGAATGAATATATTCAAGCCAGGGGACTGTATGCATGATCCTTCCTGAGATGGACCCGTTGTTACCTTTTTACATCATGGCTGCAACCGGTCGAAAAGCAAAAGATCTAGTGGTGCTGGATGTAAGGCATTTGACATCCGTGGCCGACGTATTTTTAATCTGCTCGGGGGCATCCAACCGCCAGGTGACCGCCATTTCCGATCACATCCGATCCGATCTCAAAGACCGCGGAATACGCCCGATCGGCATCGAGGGCCTGCGGGAAGGACACTGGGTCATCCTTGATTACGGGCACATCGTCATCCACGTTTTTTATGATCCGATGCGCACGTTTTACGATCTAGAAGGCCTCTGGTCGGATGCGGGGCGGATTCCCGTGGATGAAATGGTTGCGGCGGCATCCGCCGGCGGTTTGGCAGGCAATGAGACAGCAGCGGAAGACTGATGGCCGGAAACCATAAACCGTATGTATTGGTCATTCTGGACGGGTGGGGACTGGCTCCTTCGGGAAGCGCCAATGCCGTTTCTCTGGCAAACACGCCGTGTCTGGACCGACTGATGGCGGCATATCCCCACACGCACCTGTTATGCACCGGAGAGGCCGTGGGCCTTCCGGACGGCATCATGGGAAATTCCGAAGTCGGGCATCTCAACATCGGTGCCGGCCGGATCGTCTGCCAGGTGCTGCTTCGCATCGACTTGGCTGTCAGGGAAGGCTCCCTACATCAGAATGAGGCTCTTGCTGGTGTGATGGCGGCGGTTTCGCTGGAAAAATCCGGCCTTCATCTGCTGGGCCTGGTGTCTGACGGCGGCGTCCACAGCCAGTTGTCCCATTTGTATGCGATAGTCGACATGGCGGCGGCAAAAGGTCTGCCCGATGTCTATATTCACGTCATTCTCGACGGCAGGGATACGCCCCCGGGCAGCGGGGCGACGTATGTGGCCCAACTGCAACAGTTTCTGACGTCAAAAGGGTTCGGCCGCATCGCCAGCATCTGCGGCCGGTATTATGCCATGGACCGGGATACCCGCTGGGACCGGACGGAAAAAGCGTATCGACTCTATACGATGGGAGAAGGCATACGGGAGCAGGATCCCGTGAAAGCCGTTGAACACGCCTATGAACGGGGCGAAACCGACGAATTTGTCCGGCCCATTGTCATAGTGGAGGATACCGGGCGTCCCGTGAGGCTGGTTTCCCAGCAGGACGGCTTGATTTCTTTTAATTTTCGTCCGGACCGGGTCCGGCAGATCACCTGTGCCTTTACGGATCCCGGATTTGATCATTTTACAAGGGAAAAGGCACCCAAATTGACCGGTTACGTGACCATGACCGTTTATGACGAGACCTTTTCCCTGCCGGTGGCCTTTGGACCGGTTCGTCTTGACAATATTTTCGGCGAGATCATCAGCCGGCAGGGTTTGCGCCAGCTTCGGATCGCGGAAACGGAAAAATACGCCCATGTCACTTATTTTTTCAACGGCGGAGAGGAAAAGGCCTTTCCCGGCGAAGACCGCCACCTGGTGCCGTCACCCCGGGAGGTGTCGACGTATGACAAAAAGCCTGAGATGAGCGCTTACGAAGTGGCGGAAAAAGCGGTATCCTATATTGAAAACGGCAAATACGATCTTATCGTCATGAATTTCGCCAACCTGGACATGGTGGGTCATACCGGGGTCATTGCCGCCGCCATTGCCGCATGCGAGGCCGTGGATCGATGCGTGGAAAAGGTTGTCTTTGCCGTGCAAAAAGCCGGAGGAACGGTTTGCGTTACAGCGGATCATGGGAATGCCGAGCAGATGAAAGATGAAAACGGTCAAACCTTTACGGCCCATTCCATGAATCCCGTGCCATTTATTCTGGTATCGGATCGTCAAAATATCAAACTGCGGCCCGGGGTTCTCGGCGATATCGCCCCGACAATGCTGGAGTTGATGGGCATCGAAAAGCCGGCTGAGATGACCTGTGCGTCCCTGATACAAGGATCAAGTCTCAATGTCGTCGGAAAAAAACGCAAAGGCATCGAAATTTCATGACACCCTTGTGGATTATGTGACCGGCCGGAAGGTGCCCGATATCGGCGCTGAAGCGCAGCGCCAGAAGGTCGAGCGGTTTCTGGTGACCGACAGGGGATATGACAAATCCGATATCGCAGTGGATGCCGACATCGAGGTCGTGTTTCCGGAGGGAATCTACCGGTCCCAGCTGGATATGGTGGTCTCTGTTGACGGCCGGCCGGTCATGGTGATAAAGTGCGTTTCCGGATCTTTGGAGTCCCGGCAGCGGGAAGTGGTGTCGGCCGCCAGGATTTACCGGCCCGGCCCGATTCCCTATGCAGTGGCGGCCGACGGCGAAACCGCTGTGATTTATGATACCCGGACCGGCAAAAAGATCGGCGAGGGGCTAAATGATATTCCGGACAACAGCGCTGCGCGGGCTGCGGCCGCAACCGCCGAACCGATTCACATAACGGAAAACCGGCTGGAAAAAGAGCGGATCATTTTCCGTTCTTACGACAGCATGAACATTCACGTGCAGCGGAACCTGTCCGCATCCGGACGGGAAGCGGAATCGGAATGACGCCGGCAATACCCAAGGCATAGTCAAGATTCCATCACGGATTTATGAGAGGAATGTGGTTTACCGGTCGTTATGGACCCCGAAAGGGATATGCCTGTTATGAAAAAGGACATCATCGCGAAACAAGCCATAGATGTGATGATGGCCGTTGTTGCGGCCACAACCAACCAGAGACTTTACCCGTCGACGAGCAGTCTGGTCGTCAACACCATGAGCCGTCTTACCGGGATTGTCAAGGCGGCCATCGAACATGCGGGCGAGATTATATTCGCTGAAGCGGAAAAAAACCTGTTGATCCAGGGAGAGCCGCTTTCGGAAAAGGAACTCGCAAAAAGTCAGATCAGCGCTTTTTTGCGTATGATGCTGGAATACGGGATACGGAGCATCAGTATTCGACAAGGTGTAACAGAACAAGAACTGACTGAATTTATCAAAATTTTTATCAGAACCCCCAAGGATATAGAAGCCGATGGCGGGGTGGCGAGAATCGTTGCGGATGCGCGGTTCACCTACATCAAAATCGATGAAAAGGTTTATGTGGAGCAGGATTTGGACCATCGCATGGTCTCATCCATGAAACTATCGGATGATGACATTGCCCGTTCCGTCTTGGGGGATCAGGTTTTTTCAGAAGAGGCCCGGCAACAGGTGCTGGAAATGGTCAAGGATACGGAATGGATCTCCAGGGTTTTTCAGGCCGGCGTCAAACAGGTGATGAAAGAGACCGAAAATTTTGTAGCCGATGAATTATCCGATCGGTTTGCGGAAATGATCAATGGGTTGAGCAGGATTTCAAAAATAGACAGAGAGGATGTCTCGCGAGCGATTCTCGGGTCTGTGACCGACATGGAAAATGAACCGGCCCTTGCGCTGCTGTCCCAGAATCCGAACACGGTGTTCGGCCAGAACACTTTTAAAAATTTTGTTGAGGATTTAGATGACGATACGTTTCATCGTCTTCTATCCCGGATCAAGGATCTCGCGGTCAATATTTCAGAGGACGAAAGCCGATCGGAGCATCATGTCAAAGCGATGCACCGGGTTTTTCAATTGATGACCTCCTCCAAGAAAGCCGCCGGGTTTTTCAGTCTGGATCAGCTTCAGGCGTTGAAAAAAGAAGTGGCCATGACGCCGGAGGAGCGATTGGCCAAAGGGATGGACAAGACCATCGAGATGTTGATGGCCAAGGGAAACATAGCTTCCGTTATGACGCTGATCGAGCGTCTCGGTCGAATGCTGAAGAACAGGGATCCGAAAGTCCGTTCAAAGGCGGCAGCGATGATGCTAAAAGTTGATAAACGGCTGGAAGCCGAAGGCCGGAATAATCAACGGATGCCGATCTTGCACAACCTGACCGAGTGGTTGGGTTTGGAAACGGACATGTCTCCGGAATATGAGCAAATTACCGGTCAAATGGAACAGATGGTGCGGCATCTGATCGAAAGCGATCAGCCCGGGGACGCGGAATCTGTTCTGGAGGTTTACTATAAAATACATACCGGCCAGCTGCCTCGGGAAAAGGAGATGCGCGCGCTGGCCGGAAAGATGCTTCGAAACCTGGCCACGGACGATCTTTTGACCCGGCTGGTCGGTGAAACACGGGCCGACGGCGCCAAAAAACAGTCCGAGGGCATCCCGGCTCTGAGCATGCTCGGCGCCATGTCCATTGAGCGCCTGCTGAACCGGCTCCATGATACCCAGAACCGCGTGGAGCGGACCCGAATAATCCAGGCAATCACCACCATCGGTCGACCTGCTGCAAAATCCATCGCGGAACGTATCCTGCAAAAAGGTCCCTGGTATTATCTGCGGAACCTGATTCTGGTGCTGGGCCGTATCGGCACCGATGCCCATTTGAAGATGCTTTGCGATATGCTGGAAGAAGATGATCCTCGCGTTCAGCGGGAAGCGGTGTTTGCCATTCAGAATATCGCAGGCAACCGCGCCGGGGAGATGTTTATGAAATATCTCTATTCTGTTGACGATGACGTCAAGGAATTGATAATCTCAAATCTTGGAGCGATTAAATACCGGCCGGCGGTTGCCGAATTGGTCGCCATGCTGGAGGAAAAGACCCTGGGGAAAACCCGGAAAGCCAAAAACGAGATCCGGATTGCGATATGCAAGGCCCTCGGCCATATGGGCGACACGGATGCGGTGCCCGCGTTGAAAAAAATAATTCATTCCAAAAGTTTTTTGGCCATAAAGGCGCATGACCCGGCTGTGCGGACCGCCGCAGCCGAGGCCATTGAAAAACTGCAAAGCGTATAGATATAAAGATACCGGATTCGACCGCACGAGGAGAAAAGGATGAATACGCAAGACCGATTCGAAAAAGAAGCCAGGGTGGATGAGCTGGCGAAACAGAAAGATACGGACGCGGCTTGCCGGCTGCTGGTGGAACTGGTCACTGAGTATGCAAAAGAGAAAAATTTCAAGAAAGCCGAGGAATTGTATAACCGGCTGTATGAGGTGGATTCCTTGGCCCTGACCGAGATTGTTCGGGCCGGGGAAATCATTGAGGAAGAAAAAAGCGAAAGCGTGGACCGGAAGCACTTGGAAATCTGGCCTGATTTGTACGGCATGCTGAGCACAACCGAAGGAAACGCGCTTTATTATTCCATGAAAACAAAGTCTTTTGATGCCGGAGAGCCCATCATGGAACAGGGTACGTTCAACAGCCGTCTCTATTTCATCAACAAGGGGGAAGTAAAGGCGCTCTATCTTCAGGACGACCGGGAACTGTTGATCGCGATGCTGGGTTCCGGCCGGATTATCGGCCAGGCCTCTTTTTTTACAGCCTCTGTCTGCACGCTCTCCTTGGTGCCGATGAACCGTGTGAACACATCCTTTCTGGAAACGGATGTGCTAAAAAAATGGAAAAACGATGTCCCGGCGCTGGAGTCAAAGCTTTATGATTACTGCATGAAACATGACATGGTTAAGCAGGCGTTAGACGAAAAAAGCATTGAACGCCGTTCGGACAAACGGGAGAAACTTTCCGGAAGAATAAATTTCGTGTTGCTGGACAAGTCGGGCAATACCTTGGGGAATGCCTATTCGGGCGAAATCGTCGATATTTCGGTCGGAGGGATGTCCTTTATTATTAAAAGTTCAAAAAAAGAAACCGTTCGGATGCTGCTGGGGCGACGGCTTCGCGTCATATTCGATCTGCCCCTGAAGAACCACGACAAGCTCCACAGGATCGAGCAGGCCATGACCGCTATCGCTGCACAGCCACTGATGTTTGATGATTATTCCGTGCATCTCAGTTTTGACACCAAATGGGCGCAGAAAATGATGGATGCCATTGATTTTTCAGAAAATTTTTAGCAGCGGCTATTCGCCGGCCACATCCTTGCCGCAGTGCTTGCAGATTTTGGCGCGTTTTTTGATGATTTCCGCGCAGAACGGGCACTCCCGGGTAAAAAATCGTTCATGAATTCTGGCCACCGCCTTCCGGGAAGCATCGGTCAGAAGTTCGTTTCCAAAACGATGGTTGTTGATCAGGTCAACGGCTTCAATTCCAGCTAGGTCCCCCGCCATCTCCGCGGCTTTAATCCGGACCCGTGAAGGTTGCGTCGGATCCAAAAGCATCTGAACCACTGTCACCTCATCTTTAGCAACATAGCATTCCGCTAGGATGGAAAACCCTTTTTTGATGGCTTCTTTCAGGGCTTCCTGTTCGGCAAGGACCTGTTCATCGATGATCTGCCCCTTGGCGCCGGCGGCGCTGAAGACCGGGATGGTGTCGAAATTCTGACTATTTGGGCTTTTGATACACCGGTAGGAGGCACGCTGGGCATAATTTTCCCACAGGTTATCCCATCCGCTGACATAGAGCGGACACTCATCGTTGAAGCACATGTACATGAAGGGCGAATCCCATCCCAGTCCGTCGCTGAAGGTCATCAGCGGGACTTCCCAGATGCGCATCTCCCGGTTGCAGTGAGGACACAGGGGCTTGGTCTGGGTCATTATTTTTTCCAGGACTTGTTCCTTGGTTTCAGTGAACATTGTTATATTCCTTAGTAAATTTTGGCCGGCTGCTCACCGACGTAGTGTCAGCAAGCCGATATTCCGGCATCATTCCTCTTCATCTTCATCAAGCATATCGAGTTCATCGTCATTTTCGGCGTCTGGTTTTTCTTCAATGTCGATATCGTCGATCAGATCGTCGATATCGACGGCCGGATCCTTGGGCATGAGCTCCCGGGCCGCCGGTTCCGATTTGCGCATCTGAATCACATCGTCAAATACCAGTTCCACCGGATCTTCAGAAGTGCCGTCGCCATGGTGGATCGCCATAACGGAATCAGCGATTTTGTCGGCGTATTCGGCGATGGGGTAAAGGTTGGGGGTTCTGAGTTTTGAAATCAGCCTGACCTTGCCGTCGGACATGGCGTTCTGAATGTCCTGCCATCCATAGGATTCCTCGCAGATCAGGGAGAACATATCCTTATCCAGTTCCGCGAATTCCTGAATGGTCAGGCTGTCTGAGGTTTTATTTTTGAAAATTAAATATTTCTGTTTCATACATTGTCTCCCGATCCCAATTCGTAAACTTGGACGTCTCAGATTTTTCCGGGTCGGTCGCCGTGCACGGTCAATCCGATCCGGATGGAACATACCTGATAATAATAAGTGAAAAAAGACGCATGTCAACCTGCACAGACACGGCAGGTTATGCAATAACCGTTTAAAACGCAAGCCCTTTCAAGGGGGCGTGTGAAAAATAATATTGACCGGCATTTTTAAATTCTGTTATACGGTTCCCTTATTGCAAGGAGGGATGGCCGAGTGGTTTAAGGCGGCGGTCTTGAAAACCGTTGAGCGAAAGCTCCGTGGGTTCGAATCCTACTCCCTCCGCCATCAGACTGATGGAAGCAGGTTTCCGGAGAGATGGCCGAGTCGGCTGAAGGCGCTCGCCTGCTAAGCGAGTGTAGGGGCAAAAACCTCTACCGAGGGTTCGAATCCCTCTCTCTCCGCCACTTGAAAGACAGCCCGACGTTTTCACATTGTCGGGTTTTTTATTTGTCCGTATAGATTCCCTGCCGCAGGTTCCGCTTCTCAAGACTCTCCCGGATCAGGTGGAGGGTTTCGGCTTTCCGCAACGCCCAGTCGGGCG
>CAYZXZ010000073.1:0-12758 GCA_964481615.1 uncultured Desulfobacteraceae bacterium
TCGTGGCATGGCCATGGATTATAAATTCACTATTGAATTAGAAATGGAATTAGACCTTGCGGAAGTACTGAGCGCCCGCCTGGGATACCGTGTCATCGACCGTGAAATCATCCAAGAGATTTCCGACAGGACCGACCTGAGCCGGTCGAGTATCGAAACCTTTGATGAACGCTATCCCGGCAAAATTCGGGAATTTTTGGGCATGATGTTGGGAGACCGTGCCTTCGGCCTGGATGCCTATGCACGCCACCTTTTTGTGATCACTTTTGTCCTGGCGGGCATGGAAAGCACCATTTTCGTGGGTCGGGGCATCCACCTGATGTTGCCGCGCCGGCAGGTTTTCGCCATACGCTGCATCAGCTCCATCGAGCGCCGAATCCGGCGCATGGAAGCATCCCTGAAGGTAAGCCGGAAGAAGGCTGAACAGATTCTGCTCCAGGCCGATGCCGAACAGAAGGAGTTTTTCAGCAAGGTTCACGGAAAAGACGCCGCGGACCCGGCTGAGTTCGACATGACCTTGAACCTGGATCATCTCACGGATTTAAACGCAGCAGCCGCGGCCGCGGCCCTGCTGTTTAGAAGCCGGTTCCCGGCATAGGAAGTTAACGGTTTACCATAAGGGCCACGGCTTCCCCTCCGCCTAGGCAGAGGGAGGCCAGCCCGGTTTTTTTCTCCCGGCGGATCATTTCATAAATCAGGGTCACCAGGACCCGGCAACCGCTGGCGCCGATGGGATGGCCCAGGGCCACGCTGCCGCCGTTGACGTTGACCCGGTCCGGATCCAGATCCAGTTCTTTCAATACCGCCACCGTGGAGCCGGAAAAGGCTTCGTTGATTTCAAACAGATCCACGTCCTTTATCGCCAACCCCTGTTTGGCAAGGCATTTTGGAATTGCCAGGATCGGTGCCACCAGCACGTATTTCATGTCGATGCCGGCCGATGCCTGCGCCCCGACTTTGGCCATGACCGTGCATCCAAGCTGTTGGGCTTTTGCCGAAGACATGACCACGACGGCAGCCGCGCCGTCGCTGATGATCGATGAATTGCCTGCGGTGCCCACGCCGTTTTTCTGAAAAGCAGGTTTCATCTTTGCGAGCACATCGTAAGGGGTTTCCGCCACGGTCTCATCCCGGTCAAACACCAAGGGATTGCCTTTTCTCTGGGGCACGTTCACCGGCATGATTTCATCCGCGAACCGGTCGCTGGTCACCGCATGCAGCGCCCTGGCGTAGGTTTCCGCCGCGTACCAATCCTGATCCTCCCGGGTGACGTTGTATTTTTCCGAGCAGAGCTCATTGGAGACGCCCATGTGAAAATCATTGACGATATCCCACAGTCCGTCATGAACCATGTGGTCCTGGAGGGTTCCCGGGCCCATGCGGTACCCGAACCTGGCTTTTTCCAGGTAGTAGGGCGCGCTCGACATGTTTTCCATGCCGCCGGCCACCACCACGTCCGCATCACCGGACCCGATGGCATGGGCCGCCAGCATCACGGACTTAAGACCCGATCCGCAAACCTTGTTGATGGTCAGGCATTCGGCTTCCCACGGCAGGCCGGCCTTGACCGCGGCTTGTCGTGCCGGGTTCTGGCCGTACCCGCAGGGAAGCACCATGCCCATGATGACTTCGTTGACATCCGCATCCTGGATTCCAGCCCGCCGGACGGCCTCCCGGATCACCATCGCCCCGAGATCCGTTGCACCGATACCGCTCAATGATCCGTTAAACCCGCCAAGGGGCGTTCTGACCGCGCTGACAATGACCGCTTCGTTCATAATGTATGATCCTCTTATTATGTGATTTTTACGATTTTTACATATTACGCCGATATTTGCCGCCAACTTCGTAAAGTGCCCCGGTGATCTGACCCAGGGTGCAGCAGCGAACCGTTTCCATGAGTTCGGCAAAGATATTTTCTCCTGATAGCGATACCTGCTTTAGACGCGCCAGGGCTTCCGGCGCTTTGTCTCTGTTATTTTTGATAAAGGCGGCCTGGCGGTCCAGTTGGGACTGCTTTTCAGCTTCCGTGGCACGGGCCAGTTTCAGGCTGGAGATGGCGTCCGTTTCATCGGCGTCCGGATTTAAAAACATGTTGACCCCTACGAGGGGCAGTTCCCCGGAATGCTTCAGTCGTTCATAATAGAGGGATTCGTCCTGGATCCGGCTCCGCTGGTATCCGCGCTCCATGGCGCCCTTGACCCCGCCCCTTGCGGTGATCCGGTCAAACTCGGCCAGTACCGCCTCTTCCACTAGGTCGGTGAGCAGTTCGATGTAGAAGCCGCCCTGGTTCACGTTTTCGTTTTTGGCCTGACCAAGCTCTTTGTTGATGATCATCTGAATGGCCTGGGACCGGCGCACGGACTCCTCGGTGGGCGTGGTCACAGCCTCGTCATAGGCATTGGTGTGCAGGCTGTTGCAGTTGTCGTAGATGGCATAAAGGGCCTGGAGGGTGGTCCGGATATCGTTGAACTGGATTTCCTGGCTGTGCAGGGACCGGCCCGAGGTCTGGATGTGGTATTTGAGCATCTGGGACCGCTCTGATCCGCCGTACATTTCTTTTAAGGCCACGGCCCAGATCCGGCGGGCCACCCTGCCGATGACGCTGTATTCCGGATCCATGCCCGACGAAAAGAAAAACGAGAGATTGGGCGCGAAGCTGTCGATGGGCATACCCCGCGACAGGTAATATTCCACGTACGTGAACCCGTTGGCCAGGGTAAATGCCAACTGGGAGACGGGATTGGCCCCGGCCTCGGCGATATGGTAGCCCGATACGGAAACCGAGTAGAAATTGCGGATATCTTTTTCAAGAAAATAGGCCTGGATATCGCCCATCATCTTCAGGGCGAAATCCACGGAAAAAACGCAGGTGTTCTGGCCCTGATCTTCTTTAAGGATATCGGCCTGGACCGTGCCGCGGACCGAAGAGAGAACGGCCTTGCGGATCGCGTCGGCCTCGGACGCATCCGGAGCCCTGCTGTTATCCTGCGTGAATTGGTCGATCCGTTGGTCAATGGCGCTGTTTAAAAACATGGCCAGCATGATGGGAGCCGGACCGTTGATGGTCATGGAGACCGATGTGTTGGGGGCGGCCAAGTCGAATCCGTCATAGAGCACTTTGACATCTTCGATGCTGCACACGCTTACGCCGGAAGTGCCGACCTTGCCGTAAATATCGGGCCGGGTATCCGGGTCGAACCCGTAAAGGGTCACCGAATCGAACGCGGTAGAAAGCCGGTTGGCCGGAAACGCGCCGGAAAGGAGCTTGAAGCGCCGGTTGGTGCGGGCCGGGTCTCCTTCGCCTGCGAACATCCGTGTGGGGTCCTCGTCCATGCGTTTTACGGGAAACACGCCAGCCGTGAAGGGAAACCGTCCGGGAACATTTTCCCGGCGCATCCAGGTATAGATATCGCCCGGGTCGGAATAGGAGGGCAGGGCGATTTTCGGAATGCGGGTGCCGGAAAGTGATGTGGTGAAAAGCGGCACTCGGATTTCCCGGTCCCGGACCTGATAGACTAGGTTGTCTTGGCTGTAGGTCTTTTGGATGGTTTCCCAATCATCCATGCAGCGCCGGGCCGGTTCATCCAGATGGGATTTGGCGTTTTCGATTTTTTCGTGCAATTTTCCCAGCATAGACGAGGTTTCGCCGGGTATTGCCTCATCACCAGCAACGGTTGCCAGTGTCTGTTCTAAATGCCAGGCTTTTCGCAGAAGAGTCGCCTGGTCCTGGGTTGTTTTGTGATAGCGCCTTACGCAGTCTGCGATTTCAGAGAGATAACGGGTCCTTTCCGGCGGCACAAAGATGGTTTTTGATGTTGATGTCCGGTTCGCGCTCATCGGGACGCGGGTTTGAAATGCCGCGCCGGTTTTTATGGCGACCTGATTCAGCAGAAAACGGTAAAAGGCTGTCACGCCGTCGTCATTGAATTTTGACGCGATGGTGCCGAACACCGGCAGTTCTGCGGCCGGCGTCTCCCATGCCTTGCGGTTGCGCTGGACCTGCTTGCGGACGTCGCGCAGGGCGTCATCGGAGCCTTCCTTGTCGAACTTGTTGACCACGATGATATCCGCGTAATCGAGCATGTCGATTTTTTCCAGTTGTGTGGCGGCCCCGTAATCGCTTGTCATGACATAGATAGACAGATCGGAAAGATCAATGATGTTGGACGCGCCCTGGCCGATGCCCGCAGTTTCGACGATGATCAGGTCATAACCGGCGCGTTTGAGGATATCAACGGCATCTGGCAGCGCAACCGGGAGTTCCATGCTGGTCCGGCGAACGGCGATGCTCCGCATGAACACCCGGTGGGTCTCGATGGCGTTCATGCGGATCCGGTCCCCGAGAAGGGCTCCGCCGGTTTTGCGGCGGGACGGGTCGCACGAGAGAATGCCGATGCGGATGTCGGCCAGGTCGCTTAAGAGCCGGATGACCAGCTCGTCGGTCAGGGAGGATTTACCGGCCCCGCCGGTACCGGTGATGCCGATCACGGGAATCGTCTTTTCGTTGCGGATCTCCGGAAGCTGTTTTTTGATAGTGTGGAAAGCATCCGTATGCCCGGCGGCCGACAGTTCGGCCAGGGTGATGAGCCGGGCCACGGTAACGGGATTTTCCGCGTTCAGCGTTGTCGGATCGAGCCGGTCCGTATCGGGCAGGGCATCCATCTGGCGCATCATGTGGTTGATCATTCCCTGGAGCCCCATGCGGGCGCCGTCTGCCGGGGAATAGATTTTGGTGATGCCGTAATCCTCGAGTTCCCGGATTTCCGCAGGCACGATGACCCCGCCGCCGCCGCCGAAGATTTTTACATGGCCCGCGCCCTGGTCCCGGAGCATGTCTGACAGGTATTTAAAAAATTCGACATGCCCGCCCTGGTAGCTGGATATAGCCACGCCGTGGGCATCTTCCTCGATGACTGCCTTGACGATTTCCGCCACCGAGCGATTATGGCCGAGATGGATGACTTCCGCGCCGGTGTCCTGGAGAATGCGGCGGATGATATTGATGGCCGCGTCATGACCGTCGAAAAGGGCTGTGGCGGTCACCACGCGGATGGGATATCGCGGGTTATAGAGTTCGGTTTTCTGGGTCATTTTTTCTCCTGCTCCGATCTGTCTCTGTTTAATGATTTTCTCAAAAGCCTGAATTCGGCGCGGCATCATTCATATCACAATTCCGCTTAATTTCAAGATTGACATCGCAGATAAATGTAATTACGATAGTTACAAAATAACAAAAATAAAATCTGAGGGGCAAAATACATGAAAAATCAGCTGCGAGCAAGAGATGTTAAGCTGGTCCCTATTGGGAATTCCAAGGGAGTCCGCATACCCAAGACCCTCATTCAGAAATATGGCCTGAAGAATACCCTTTTGATCGAAGAAACAGACAGGGGGCTGCTTCTTCGGAACAAAGAAGAAGGCAAGCTTTCCTGGGAAGATACGTATAAAGCAATGGCTCAGGATAAGGAGAATTGGGACGATTGGGATGCAACGCTTTTTGACGGCCTGGAGGATGAGGATTTTGGATATTAAAAGGTACGAAATCTATTTTGCCGATCTCAACCCAACCATCGGAAGCGAAATAGAAAAAGTCCGTCCCGTGGTCATTATCAGCCAGGATGAAATGAACAAACATCTGGAAACTGTTATTGTATGTCCATTAACTTCAAAATTGCACCCCCAATGGCGGACGCGACTCCAGATTAAATGCGCAAATAAAAACGCCGAAATCGCCGTTGATCAGATCCGCACCATCAGCAAGCAAAGATTGCAAAAGAAAATCGATAAGTTGTCGGATATCAAATCCGCTCAACTTCGTAAGCTCATCACCGACATGTACGGTGAATAATCGGCAAGATTTTTTTTGAGAAAACGATCGGTGTCGAGGCGGCCTTATTCATACCACCATCCGTCGTTGTGATCAATCGTATCCAGAGTTTTCCAGCGGCCGTCCACGATGATTTCCAGAGAAAGGTCGCATTCGTCGCGGCCGCAGCGCATCAGCCGGTCGCAGGTCATGATCCAGCCCATCAGCATGCCGTGTTTTGCGAAGGCTTCCATGCCGTATGACGAGCAGTTGGGATGCATGGGGCAGCCGCCGTCTTTGACAGCGGCCAGATGGTTCAGTGGCCCCTGATAAATATGAATGAGGGTTCCCGCCATTGATCCAGGGTCATCACGGGCCGGCGTATTGCGCATTGGGCTGCATCCGGTTCCCCAAAGTAGGACCAGCAGGCATAAGGCCGTAAACACGGCGGCAAACCTGATCCGGGATAACCCTTTGATGACGATTAACATCGCAGTCATTTTGTTCATGGCGTCATGTTTTCTCTTTGTTGATTTCGGCGAAAGGCGTCAACGATCATGGAAACGCAGAACCCGAGTGTGGCCACCAGGATGATGGTGGCGCCAGAGGTTAGGTTGAACGCATAGGCCAGCCAGAGTCCGCCAAGGTTAAACAGCATGGCCAGAAGGGTGGAGACAACCATCATCATGGCCAGGGATCGCGTGTATTTTTCAGCGATATAGGGAGGTATGGTCAGCAGGGCGATGACCAGAATCAGGCCCACCACCCGGATGATCAGCACGATGGAAACGGCGATCAGGCCGATAAACAGAAAATATACCAGGTCAACGGGCACGCCCCGGAGCCGGGCGAATTCGTCATCATAGGAAACCGCCAGCAGGTCGCGGTAGAAATAGCCGGCGGAAAAAACCGTGAATCCGCCTAGGCCGAGCATCCACCAGAGATCGGAATTCGGCACAGCGATGATGCTGCCGAACAGATAGGTCATCAGGTTGACGGTGTAACCCGGCGTAATATCCAGCAGGATGATGCCCACGGCCATGCCCACGGCCCAGATCACGCCGATGAAGGTGTCGGCACGGTTTTTCGCTTTTAAAAGCACCAGCGTCATAATTACGGCCGCAACCAGCGAAAATCCGAGGGTGCCGAGCAGATAGGGGATGCCGAAAAAAAAAGCCAGGCCGATGCCGCCGAAGGCCGCGTGGGCGATGCCGCCGGCGATAAAGACCAGGCGGTTGACCACCACGAAGGTGCCGATGATGCCGCAGATCAGGCTGGCAAAAACACCGGCGATGATGGCGTTTCGCATGAATTCATACTGCAGGGCTTCGATCATCATCGGTCCTCGTGAGTTTTTAGAATCCTGTGGGGAATGCCGTGGGCCACCAGTTCCACGGGGCAGCCATAGCCCGCTGCCATCATGGGCTCTTTGATTTCGGCCTCGTCATGGAAATGGACGTCCCGGTTGACGCAGGCAACGGCCGTGGCATACGTCGAGAGCACCATGATGTCATGACTGGCCATGATGATGGTTTTGGACTGATTGATTTTTTTAAGAAGCGCGTACAGATCGGCCCGGCCTGTGTTGTCGAGACCGGATGTGGGTTCGTCTAAAATCAGAATGTCCGGATCCGTGGCAAGGGCCCGGGCGATAAAGACGCGTTCCCGCTGGCCCCCGGAAAGGTCATCGATACGACGATTCCCGTATTCCAGCATTTCCAGTTCCACCAGGGCATCACGGGCCGCGGCCCTATCCGATCCGGATACCCGGGTATGACCGTGCATGCGGAGCCGGCCCATCAGCACCACATCCATTACGGAAATGGGAAAAGAGCGGGCCGCGGCCACATCCTGGGGAACATAGCCGATGCGGTGGGCGACTTTGTCCGGCGGTTGATCAAACACCCGGATGCTGCCGTGATCCGGTTTCAGAAGCCCCAGCAGGAGCTTGAGCAGGGTGGTTTTTCCTCCGCCGTTGGGGCCGATCACGGCAAGGAAGGCCTTTTCTTCGACAGCAAGGGTGACATCGCGCAACACGGGCCTGCCGTTGAAGGAGAATGCGACATTTTGAAATCGGACAACCGGGGTTCCCATGATCATTCCTATCTCAGAGCTTCTTTCAGGGACGATGCCACCGACCGGACATTTTGCTTCCAGTTTTCCGCCAGCGGGTCGGCATGAACCAGGGATCCCTTGATTTCATCAGCGATGATTTCGGCCTGCCGGATGGAAAACTGGGGCTGGATAAAAATCGTGCGGATGCCCGCATCCCGGGCATAGGCGATCAATGCTTGCAGTTCCCTGGCCTTGGGCTCCTTGCCATCGATTTCGATGGATACCTGTCTCAGGCCATAATCGTCGGCAAAATATCCCCACGAGGGATGAAATACCAAAAACAGCCCGCCCGTGTGGCCTGCGAACAACTGCCGCAGTTCGGCGTCCAGATCCGTTAATTCTTTTATAAACGACGCGTAATTGGCTTCAAATTCGGCCTGAAGCCCGGGAGACGCCTGGATCAGGCCGGCCAGGATGTGCCGGGCCTGGATCATGACCAGAGGAGGGGAGAGCCAGATATGGGGGTCGGTTGCGCCGTGGTCGTGGTGGTGATGGTCGTTATGATCGTGATCGCGGTGAAAAACCGGTTTTTTGATTCTGGAAACCGGTTCCTGTTTTTCATGTCGGTTGATCGGTTTCTTTTTAATGTCTTTATCCGTATGGACGATGGCCATTCCCGGATTGACAGCGGAAAATTTTCGCAACCAGACGGATTCAAAGGGAACGCCCACGGCAAAATAGACCTTTGCGGCGGCAAGCCGTTTCATGTGAGCCGGAGTTGGCTCGAAGGTTTCCGGTGCCTGGCCCGGCGTCACCATGACGGCGACATCCACATGAGTTCCGCCGATGGCTTCCACAAAATATTTCTGGGGCGGGATGCTCACAACCACCGGTATTTCTTCATCCGCCCGGCTGCTTTGCACCCAAACAAGTACCCCGAGTGCGATCAGTATTGGCGTGAAGGCAGCTGAGGTCCATTTTTTCATTGAAGCGGTTCCTTTGTTTTTTTCTTGATGACAATAGGGTGAAAAGCCGGGTTCTAATGGTATTTCACGTTTGCTTTATCAATAATATCAAATACAAAATAAAAATTATGCAAATCCCGTTATGAAGTCAAGGACAATATCGCCAACTTTGACGCTCTGCGCCAGTTGGTTTCGAAAACAGCGCCGTCGGCTTTGCCGTTTTTTCGGCCGATAGAAATCATTCGCCGCCCCCCCCCAATACCGCATAAAGCCGCACCTCGTTGGCGAGTTTGGCCAGGTGGAGCGAGATAAGTCCCTGTTGCGCGGCATAAAGGGATCGTTGCGCATCAAGGACGCTCAGATAGCTGTCAATCCCCTTTGAATAGCGGTTATTTGAGAGGCGACAGGTCTCTGCAACGGCATCTGTCAGGGATTGCTGGGCGGATACCCGCTGGTCTATCGTGCCTTGTACGGCAAGCGCATCGGCCACTTCCCTGAAGGCGGTCTGGATGGTCTTTTCATATTGGGCCAGGGCAATTTCCTGTTGCGCTTTGCTGACCCTGTACGCGGCCCAGGTTCGGGCATCGAAAATCGGTACTGCGATCTGCGGAGCGAAGCGCCATGTGCCGGACCCGGAGCCGAAAAGACCGGACAGTTCGTCGCTGGCCGTCCCGATCGAAGTGGTCAAAGAAATGCGCGGGAAAAAGGCGGCTCGGGCCGCGCCGATAAAAGCATGCGCCCCCTTGAGCCGATGTTCTGCCGCAATAATGTCCGGCCGGTTCAAAAGTGCCGCAGAGGACAGGCCTGCAAAAAATTCTTTGGGCGGAAGAACGCCTGCCAGGTCCGCCGGCAAGAGATCTTCCGGCACCGGAGAGCCGGCCAGAAGGTGTAACGCATTTTGGTCCTGGGCCGCCATTTGCGTGAAGCGGGCGACATCTCCCCGGGCGGTATCTACCTGGATTTGCGCCCGGTGCAGATCCAATTCGTCGGCGAGTCCGACTTCGCATTGCCGCTGGATTAAATTATAGATTCTCTGCTGAGTTTCAAGTGTGGACCGGGCCAGTTTGAGATTTTCCAAGTCAGCGGCAAGAGTCAGATACACCCTTGCGATCTCGGACACCAGTGCGATCTGGGCACTGCGGCGGGCCTCATCCGTGGCCAGGTATTCTTCCAATGCCTGGTCATTCAGGCTGCGGATCCGGCCGAAAAAATCGATCTCCCAGGCAACGATACCCAGATCAACGCTGTATTGTTCGATGGTCCTCGAATCCCCGGGGCTTGCAAGATCGGAAGAGAGGCGTTGTTTGTCTCCCACTCCCACCGCATTGACCACAGGGAACATCTCGGCTCGTTGAATGCCGAACAGGGCACGCGCCCTTTCCACATTCAAGGCGGCAAGCCGCAGATCCCGGTTGTTATTGAGAGCCGTATCGATAATCTTTTGCAGCTTTGGGTCGGTGAAAAATTCCTGCCGGCTCAGCAGCTCCGAGTCGGTCGGTGCTTCGGGTGTGGCCTGGGTATCTTTGTAAGCCGTGCCTTGCGGCCATTTTGCCGGAATCGGTGCCGAGGGCTGCGTGTATTTGGGGGCCAGAGAACAGCCACCCATGAAAACCAGCGCTGCAAATGAAAGTACGATTTGTTTTCTCATGCTACCTCACCTCCTGGGACCCGAAGGATTCAAAAGAAAGTTCAGAGTCGTGTTCTTTTTGGTTTCTTTTGAATATCTTGGATACAAGGACAAAGAACAGTGGAATAAAAATGAGATCAATGAACGTGGCGGAGAGCATTCCGCCACAAACAGCGGTGCCGATGGCGGTCATGGCGCCGGCGCCGGCGCCGGCGGCTTTGGCTAGCGGCAGGACCCCGAAAAAGAAAGCCAGGGAGGTCATGATGACGGGTCGGAATCGTGTTTTTACGGCGCCAAGCGTCGCATCAATAAGGCCGGCGCCATGTTTCAACCGCTCTTTGATAAACTGAATGATCAGGATTGCATTTTTTGTCGAAAGGCCAAGGGTGGTAAGGAATCCGATCTGGAAGTAGACGTCGTTGGGGAATCCCCGTAGTGAAGTGGCCAGGATCGCGCCGAATACGCCCAGCGGCAACATCAACAGATTGACAAAAGGGATGGTCCAGCTTTCATACAGGGCTGCCACACAAAGAAAGATCACGAAAATGGAAAAGGCGTACAGGATAGGCCCCTGTGCTGTTGCTATCCGCTCCTGGTAGGACAGCCCGGTCCAGTCAAAGCCGATTCCCTGGGGCAGCTTTGCCGCGATTTCTTCCATGGCTGCCATGGCCTCGCCGGTACTGTGACCAGGAGTCGGCTCGCCCCAGATGTTGATGGAAGGAAAAGCGTTGTAGCGTTCCAGCTTGGGAGAACCCATGGCCCACCGCGCGGAGGCGAAGGAAGAAAAGGGAACCATCTTGCCCACGCTGTTACGCATATAGAGTTTTTCCAGATCCTGCGGCAACATGCGATAAGGGGCATCCGCCTGGACATAGACCCTTTTGACCCGACCGGCCTGGATAAAATCGTTGATATAGGCGCTGCCAAAGGCCGCCGCAATGGTGCTGTGAATGGAGGTGATTGGAATTCCCAGGGCGCCGGCCTTATCCCAATCCACGTCGATGTGGTATTCCGGCACATCTTCCATGCCGTTGGGACGGACTCTGACCAGTCGTGGATCCTGCATGGCCATGCCAAGGAGCTGGTTACGAACAGTCATCAGTTTTGCATGGCCCAAGCCGCCGCGATCCTGCAATTGAAAATCAAACCCGGTGGCCATCCCCAGTTCAATGACCGGCGGCGGCGGAAATGCGAACACCATGGCGCCTTTTATCTGTGAAAAAGCCCTCATGGCCCTGTCGGCGATGGCCTTAACCTTCAGGTCCGGCCGTTGGCGTAGTTTCCAGTCCCTGAGTTTGGCAAATCCAAGGGCCATGTTCTGCCCCTGACCGCTAAAACTGATCCCGGCGACTGTAATGAGGGATTCAACCCCCTCTTTCTCATGCTCGAGAAAATGATCTTTCACTTTGTTCATGACCGCCTCGGTCTGTTCCAGGGTGGAACCCGGCGGGAGCATGGCCTGGACCAGCAGGATTCCTTGGTCTTCGTCCGGAATATAGGAAGTGGGCATCCGGTTAAAAAAGAATCCTACCGCCGTCAGGATCAAAAGATAGATCATCAAGTATCGCCATTTCCTTGAAAAGGAGCGAGAGACAAGTCCCACATAAAAACCTCTGATCTGCAAAAAGACATGGTCAAACCGCTTAAATAAAGGCCGCAGGAACCAGACCGCATTGTCTGCCGGTTCATGCCCGGCTGGAATCGGTTTCAGAAACGACGCGCAAAGGACCGGGGTCAGAATCAGGGCCACAGCCACCGAAAGGAGCATGGAAGCGATGATAGTGATGGAAAACTGGCGGTAGAGAACCCCGGTAGAGCCCTGAAAGAAGGCCATTGGGCCGAAGACCGCTGAGAGTACCAGGCCGATACCGATCAGGGCGCTGGTGATCTCGCCCATGGACTTGACCGTGGCATCTCGGGGCGAAAGGCCCTCCTCTGCCATGATCCGCTCCACGTTTTCCACTACCACAATGGCGTCATCCACCAGCAGCCCGATGGCCAGCACCATGGCGAACATGGTCAGCATATTGATGGAAAAGCCGAAAGCATCGAGAACCGCGAAGGTCCCCAGCAGCACCACCGGCACGGCAATGGTGGGAATCAGGGTGGCCCGGATATTGCCCATGAAGAGATACATGATTATAAAGACCAGCAGCACCGCCTCGAACAGGGTTTTGACCACTTCCTCGATGGCCACCCTGGTAAAGGGGGTGGTGTCGTAGGGGTAGATTACCTTCATGCCAGGTGGAAAGTAGCGACTCATCTCCTCTAGTTTTTGGTTGACGGCATTGGCCGTATCCAG
>CAYZXZ010000074.1:0-12734 GCA_964481615.1 uncultured Desulfobacteraceae bacterium
AATTTTGCGCCCACCAAAACCAAAAACCGGGGTTTTCTGTCAGACACTAAATAGGGCAGCAGGATAGCCACCATCCAGATCATCAAAAAGGCCTGCCGGAGGGCCTGCGGGGTGTCATAAGCTGTTCTCCTATGCTCAGTAGTCGTTGTACGGGGTGGATTGCATGAAAAATTCTATAAAAAATTCAGCATGAAATGTCAAGAATAATCTTTACAAAGTCAAATTAGCTATTGCAACATATGTGGCATTGAAATCAAACCTCCGCCGCATCAATCGCTTTCCCTGGCCATACGGCAACAATGTCACTATAAACCGATAAAGGAAATATGCAGATATCCATCCATTTCACATCCGACGGCCTGAGGCTCCAGGGCACGCTCCACCTGCCGGAGATCGAAAAACCGCCGATTATCATCGGCTCACATGGATTCCTCAGCACCGGCGATTCCCCAAAACAGATCGACCTTGCCAGGCGCTGTGCCGCAAACGGCATGGCATTTTTCCGTTTCGACCATCGGGGATGCGGAAGCAGCGAGGGCGAATTTGCCGAGGTCACTACCTTTGAAGGCCGTTGCCGGGACCTGGCAGCAGCCATTGATCTGATCCTGGGCCGTCCGGACGCGGGAGATCAAATCGCCCTGTTCGGCAGCAGTTTCGGCGGCGCCGTTGTTCTGGCCACCGCCGCTGAAAGGAAGGTCCAAGCTGTGGTGACGGTGGCGGCCCCGATTTGCATAGAGACCATCCGGCCGCCGGATATCAACAGCCCGGAAGAAGCATTTCGGTTACGGGGTCTTGACAAGGACAGGCTCGGTTTTGACATAACCGCCCGGCTCGACCGTGTCCGCAACCTGCTGATCTTCCACGGTGACCAGGACGCTGTGGTGCCGTTTTCAAACGCCCTTGCCATCCATGAAAAAGCGGGCCGGCCCAAGGTCCTGATCCGCCACGAAAACGGGGACCATCCCATGAACGACCCAGCGCACCAGCAGGATTTTCTCAAACGGTCAGTGGACTGGTATCGGGAAGGATTCGGCATCGCCGTCGCATAACCCGATATTACGGCGGCGATGCTTGGGTATCAGGTATTGAAAAAAACAGGCGAAAAAATTACCGGCATCAGGAGGGCTGCTTTTGCAGCATCCGCTGACAACTGATGATCAACTGTTCGTAAAGCGTACTCGGATCGTAGAGATTGAAGGTTTTAAGCCTAGTGGGGGGGCGAATGGGGTTTTTGCATGGGCATGGGGAAGAGGATGCGCAGCAGGATTCATGCAGGACGTTGACAACAAGCCGGTGTTGTCATAATGATAGACATCTTTGTCCAATGACGGCCATTAATTTTTATTCAGGAAAAGCGCATGAATATTCTCAATTACCCGTCGGATGCGGCGGAAGAGAGCATCGAAGCCATCCGCGGCAGGCAGCTTGAAATCAGCGGAGATGACGATGCGGCGGTTGCCGACATCCTGTCCGCGGTCCGGTACCGGGGGGATGCGGCCCTGCTGGAATATACCAGGAAATTCGACGCGCCGGAAATGTCGAAAGAGGATCTGATCGCAAGGGAAGCGGAATTTGCGGCAGCGGAAAAGTCGGTGGACGAAGCCTTTCTTTCCGCTCTGGATCGCGCCGTATCCCAGATCCGTTCGTTTCATGAAAAACAGTGCCGCAATTCCTGGTTCAGCATGTCCCGTCCGGGCGTGATGCTCGGGCAGATGTTTAATCCCGTGGAATCGGCCGGTGTTTATGTGCCCGGCGCCAAGGGCGGCCTGACTCCTCTGGTTTCTTCCGTGCTCATGGGCGCCATTCCGGCCCGGATTGCCGGCGTGGAACATGTAGCCATGGTCACCCCCCCGACCCGGACGGGCGACGTCAATCCCCACCTGCTGGTGGCGGCCCGAAAAGTCGGGGTGGACGTGGTTTATAAGGCCGGCAGCGCATGGGCCGTCGCTGCCCTGGCATACGGCACGGAAACCGTCCGGAAAGTGGATGTGATCGTAGGTCCGGGAAATATCTATGTGGCTCTGGCCAAGAAAATGCTTGCCGGCGTGGTGGGCATCGACATGATCGCCGGTCCGAGCGAAATCATGGTGATCGCCGATTGCACCGCCGATCCCGCTTTTATTGCAGCCGATCTTCTCTCCCAGGCGGAACATGATGCCCTGTCATCGGCCGTTCTGGTAACGGATTCGGAATCGGTGGCCCAGGGCGTCGCGTTCGAGATCCAGCGGCAGCTTGACGCACTGGAGCGGCGGGAGATCGCGGAACGATCATTGGCCGATTACGGCGCAATTTTTCTTGTCAGGGATCTTTCCGCGGCCATGAAGCTGGCCAACCGGATGGCCCCGGAACATCTGGAGCTGCAGATCGAGGCCCCGTTCGAATATCTCGGCGCTGTTCGGAATGCGGGGGCCGTGTTCATCGGCTCCTATACGCCCGAGCCGGTGGGCGACTACATCGCCGGGCCCAACCATGTGCTGCCGACCGCCGGCACCGCTCGATTTTCCTCTGCTTTGTCCGTGGATACCTTTATGAAGCAGACCAGCCTTGTGTATTATTCAAAGGAAGCCTTCGAGCGGGAGGCGGATGATATCATGCGGCTGGCCGCCACCGAGGGGCTGGGCGCTCATGCCGGTTCCGTGCGGATTCGGCTGCACAGGGAATAGGCCGCCCTGAAATCATCCCGGTGGCCGGGTACGGTTTTTAGGAAATAATCAGCTTTGTCTTGACAATCCCTTGGATCGTAATTAATTTCGAGATAAATCTCATAAAGGAAAAGCCATGGGCAGACCCCACAAAAAACGTTTCGTCGCGTTTAATCCCGGTGTCTGTTATTTCAAACCGAGAGGAATCCCAATGATTGCGCTTGAGGAAATCCGTCTTAGGGTGGACGAGCGGGAAGCGTTGCGGCTGGCCGATCTGGAAAGCCTTTCCCATGAAGAGGCCGGAAGCCGGATGGGTGTGTCCCGGGCCACCTTCGGACGGATCATTGAACAGGCCCGCCGGATCGTGGCAGACGCCCTTATCAACGGCAAGGCCATTTATGTCGAAGGCGGCAATTATCAGATTACTTCAACGGAAAGATTGTTCACATGCGAAAAATGCCGGTATGAATGGCATGAACCCTGCAGCACGGGCCGACCGGAAAAATGCCCATCATGTTTTAACCGGGGGCTTCACCGGGTGCCCGCGTAATAGTTTTAACATATATTAGTTGAAAGATTCAGGGATCGATGCGCAGGCATCGGTCCCCATTATTTAATGCAAGGAGAAACAGCAGCATGGAAGGATGTAAATCAAAAGGCATCGGCATCCAGGATCCAAGGGCTGAGAAACAACTGCAGGAAAAAAATCTCAAGGAAACCCTGTCCCGCATCCGGTATAAATTTCTCGTGATGAGCGGCAAGGGTGGAGTGGGAAAAACCAGCGTGTCCGTGAATCTCGGCATTGCCTTGGGAAACCGTGGGTTCAAGGTCGGCATCATGGACGTGGATCTTCACGGGCCGGATGTTCCACGGATGTTGGGTTTGAAGGGAACGGCAACGCCCAATGAGCGGCAGGACAAGCTGGCGCCCATGCCGTATTCGGAAAATGTCCACGCCATATCCATTGAGTGTCTTATGCCCAACAAGGATGATCCGGTGATCTGGCGCGGCCCCCTGAAGCATTCGGCCATCAGCCAGTTTATTACCGACGTGGACTGGAGGGATCTCGATTTTCTGATCATTGATTCTCCGCCCGGCACCGGCGATGAACCTTTAAGCGTGGCCCAAACCATCGCCGACGCAAAGCCCATAATCGTGACGACCCCCCAGGAAGTGGCATTGTCCGATGTGCGCAAGTCCATCAATTTCTGCAAAAAAATTAACCGCCCGCTTTTCGGCCTGATCGAAAACATGAGCGGATATGTCTGCCCCCACTGCAACAAGGCCGTCGATCTTTTCGGAACAGGCGGCGGCGAAAAAACCGCCACGGAATTCGGAATCAATTTTCTGGGTCGGATTCCCTTTGATCCCAATCTGGTAAAGGCCGGGGACGCCGCGGATTCCTACCAGGAGAAAT
The DNA here is from genome assembly GCA_964481615.1 of uncultured Desulfobacteraceae bacterium. Taxonomy (GTDB): domain Bacteria; phylum Desulfobacterota; class Desulfobacteria; order Desulfobacterales; family Desulfosalsimonadaceae; genus SURF-33. Next base: position 4,060 of record CAYZXZ010000074.1, read on the forward strand.
ACGCGGATACCCCCGCAGCGCAAGCGTTTGCAGCCATCGCGGATAAATTGGCGGCCCTGATCAAGAAGTAGCGCCCGTCTGATTCCAATTCGCATTCAAGCGGCATCTGTGTTGGCCGCGTCGTCGGCTCCTCGACTTACTGGCAGTAAGCCTGCGTCGCCTCCTCCTTGCCGCCGTATGTCATCTTGAATGCAAAATGGAATCAGATGACTGTCCCAGGTTATTGAGAATCAGGGTCAGGGGCCGGACATCGGTATCCTGGCCCTGGAAACGGATGGGACCCGGGTTCCGGTAATCATCGGACCCTGGCACGGCCGCCAGCCATTTTTCCTGAAGCGATTTGACGACATGGTAGGCCGGGGATTGCAGATCGACAATGGCGCGTTCCAGGACCAGTTCCAGTTTCCCTTTGCGTTCCTCAAGATGCATCAGCGAGGCAATGGGAATCCCGATGGGCTCCCATTCGGAAAAATTCTTTTCCAGGTTTTTGATGGCCGCCATCTGGCCCGTAGCCTTGCCGGCGATCAGCGAAAAGACCGTCAGCCCCAGATTATAGGTATAGGTGCAGTCAAACCAGGTGGGATCGCTGCCCCGGCCGTCATAGCCGTAAAAATGATTCTGGGTTTTAAATTTCGGCACGGACGATTGGTAGACCTTTAATATCGCCGCGGGCACCTCTTCGTTTTTTCTGATCACCCCTTCCCGTTGCAGTTCTTGGGTCAGCGTCTTGACCGATACGATGCTGTTGTTGACCAGCAGGCAGGGATCGGCGGACCCGTAATTCTTAAACAGAATCGGCCCGTACGTGTCCGGGTCCAGCCCGTCTTTTTCCATGGTTTTTCGGTACCAGCCCGGCCGGATACCGATTTTGTATTCCCCGCGTTCCATCAGGATTTTCAGGTAATCCTTGACCAGGCCCATCAGCACTTTTTCGGTTTCCATCTGGGAGAACTGGAAATTGCCGTGGCTGTCCCGCTCGGTCAGGAGTCCTTCCTGGAAAAACGCCGGAATATCATTGAACAGATCATTGTCCCGGGTATTCCAAATGGTAAAGGACCTGTCTTCCCGTGATTGACGCGCCAGTCGGCGCAGATAGTCCAGTTGTTCATCCAGGGTGACAAAGGTGGAGTGAAAATCGGTATCGTGGGTCTGATTGTATTCGGCGATAATGGTGTTGAGTTTTATTATAAATATCTGTATTTCATTGATAAATTCAAGAACCCCCTCGGGGATGACAATCACGCCGTAGTTTTTACCCACCGCGGCCCGGCGGACAATGCCGTCACAGATCAGTCGGGATACATTTCTAAGGGTCATGCCGTAGGCGGTATAATCCGTGGTCCCTTCTTTTTCCGCTTTCCGGATCCGGGCCACATCAATGTAATCGGCCAGTTCCTCGCCGATCAGGATGATATTCGGGTGTACCTGCAGGGCCACTTCAAGTCCGAGATGGCTGGCCACGCGGCCCATGACTTTGCACACATGCCAGTATTTGACATCCGAGCCGCCGTCCGAGCAGAGGTTGCTGATGTCCCGGGAAAATGCCCGGGCCGCGGAATGAAACCCGAAGGAAACGGCGCAAAGGGTGTTGCCGTTTATATCCCGAACCTGGATGTCGCCGTCGATGGTTTTGGGAACGCCGATCACCTGGATGCCGTCTTGAAAAAACTCCTGGGCGAGAAACGCCGCGTTGGTGTTGGAATCATCGCCGCCCACGATGATCAGTGCGTCAAGATTCAGTTTTTTGCAGGTTTCCCGGGACAATTCCATTTTGGTCCTGGAATCGATTTTGGTGCGGCCGGTCTTGATCATGGAAAAGCTGCCGACATTGCGGTGGGCATCCACCATGTCCCGGGTGATTTCCACATAATCGTTTTCAATTATGCCGTCCGGCCCCAGGATGAAGCCGTAGAGCCGGCTGTCCGGATTCGTCGCCATCATGGCATCGAAAAGTCCGGCGATCACGTTATGCCCGCCCGGTGCGGGGCCGCCGGAAAACACGATGCCGATATTGCGTTGGGCATGGTAATTTTCGCGGAAGGTCTCATCTGCGTCATCGGAACCGGTGACCTTTTGCACCAGGTTGCCGATGATGTCCGGCAGCATCTGGACGGCGGCCGGATGTGGATGAAAAAGATACCGGGCATCAGGTTCAAGGCGGGTAAATGCATGCTTGAAGACCGCACAGACATCCGGTTTGAAATTGAGCCGCTCCAGCAGGGCCTGCGTCCGCGACGTGATTACATTTTGCGCTTCCGGATGCAAGACAAACGCATCCCAGTCGATTTCCTTTTTCTCCGGCATCTTAATCCTCCGTTACCAACGGCATGCGGCATCCCTGAACCAGGATAAAATGATCATCCCGCACACCGACAAATTGACATTTATCATTTTTACCTATAATTGAAGAATGCAAACCGAATCGTCCGCTTTGCGCCGTTAATTGCCGCAAGATCACGAAACGCATCGACTGAAGCCCGATCGGTTCAGATTCTTATACCATAATTTAAATGAAATAAACCATGAATTGTCGGCAGAGGATATGATTTCGGGTATGAAATTTTTTGCCGGCGCCAAAAGGCGCTTCAGGAGGTATTTTTTATGTTGATCGTCATGCGCAAGGACGCTGATGATAATCAGGTCGCCGGGGTCATCCAGGCCGTGGAAGCCAGGGGATTCAAGGCCATGCCGATTCCCGGGGGAGAGCGGGTGTCCATTGCCGTCCTATTCAACAAAGGGGCGATCGATCCGGCATTTTTTCATGAACTGCCGGGGGTCAAGGATGCCATTCCTGTGACCCGGCCCTATAAGCTTGTCAGCCGGGAGACCCGGCCGGCTGGAACCGTGATCAACCTCGGCCATGTGCGTATCGGAGAAGGCCATCATGTGATTATTGCCGGGCCGTGCGCTGTCGAAAGTGAAGTCCAGGCCATGACCATCGCGGAGCATGTGAAACGTTCCGGCGGCGATATTTTTCGTGGAGGTGCGTTTAAGCCCCGGACATCCCCTTACGCTTTCCAGGGTTTGGGGGAAGAGGGGCTGAAAATTCTGGCAAAGGTCAGAGAAACCTACGGGATGCCGGTGGTGACCGAGGTGATGGACATGGCGCATTTCGATATGGTCGAGGATTATGCGGACATGATCCAGATCGGCACCCGCAACATGCAGAACTTCAGCCTGCTGCGCCGGGCCGGAGAATCCAAAAAGCCGGTGCTGTTAAAGCGCGGCATGTCGGCCACCGTGGATGAATGGCTGATGGCCGCCGAATACATCATGGCCGAGGGTAATCCCGACGTGGTCCTTTGTGAACGGGGGGTGAGGACCTTTGTGCGCCACAGCCGGAACACGCTGGATTTTTCAGCGGTTCCCGTGGTGCAGCGGGAAAGCCATCTGCCGGTTATCGTGGACCCGAGTCATGCGGCGGGTTTCCGGGACCAGGTCATCCCTCTGAGCCGTGCCGCTGCCGCCGTAGATGCCCACGGCATCATGGTGGAGGTCCATCATGAGCCGGAAAACGCCCAGAGCGACGGAGTCCAGTCTCTGCTGCCGGAACAGTTCGATGTGTTGTGCTGGCAGGTCCGGTCGATCTGGGGGCTGATTGCGGATCTGCCTCCTGCCGGAACCATATTATAAATTCATCGTCTGATACCGACAGTCAAGGGGGTGCCGTGCGCGTACTTGAGATCAACGGACAAACCGGCCGGTCGAAAATCTGCGTGGGCGAGCGGATGGCCAATCTTTCCCAGTATCTTCCGGATACCGTCATCGTTGTGATCACCGATGAAAATGTGGCCCGGCACTATCAGCAGGAATTTCCGCCCTGTGAGCGCATCGTTCTCGAGACCGGCGAAAGCATCAAAACCCTGGACACGGTCCGGGAACTCTACAAGCGGCTCGTCGCCCTGGCTGCGGACAGGAGCGTTTTTCTGATCGGCATCGGCGGCGGCATTGTCTGCGATATCACAGGATTTACGGCTTCCACCTATCTTCGGGGGGTTCGATTCGGATATGTCCCTACCACGCTGCTGGCTCAGGTGGATGCCAGTGTGGGCGGCAAGACCGGCGTGAATTTTTCCGGATACAAAAACATGGTCGGCGTGTTTTCCCAGCCCGAGTTCGTGATCTGTGATCCGGAAGTTCTGATGACCCTGCCCGAGACGGAACTGGCAGCGGGTTTTGCTGAAATCATAAAGCACGCGGCCATCGCCGATGCCGGATATTTTAGTTTTCTCGAAAAAAACACCGGAAACGGCATGGAAATGTCTTTGGATATCCTCGAGAAAATCATTTATGAATCCGTGGCCATCAAGGCCGCCATTGTCGGCCGGGATGAAACGGAAAAAGGAGAGCGCCGTAAGCTCAATTTTGGCCATACCTTCGGCCATGCCGTGGAAAAGACCACGGGACTGCCCCACGGAATGGCCGTCAGCATCGGCATGATGACGGAGGCAAAACTGTCTGCGGCCAAAGGGATGCTGGATGCAAAGGACGTGGACCGGATTGAAAATCTCCTGGTACGCTTTTCTCTGCCCACGCGGCTTGATTTTGATGCGGACCGGATCATGGACGCCATTGCCCGTGACAAGAAGCGCGAGGGGGATCATATCCATTTTGTGCTGCTGTCGGCCATCGGCAAAGCCGTCATCGCCCCCATCACCCTTGCGGAACTCGCCGAGGTCCTGGAAATGCACGCATCGGGGGTCAAACCCTGACCCCACTCCCCTATCTGATCCGGAAGCTCGGCGGATCGATGCGTTGGCCGCGGCATGCCGGGCATCGGCCTGGACGGGACGGCCGCTTGCGGTTTTTAAATTCAAATCCGCAGGAAAGGCAGCAGGCGGCGGTAATCTCGAGATTTTCCCCTTTTGCCGATACGGTCTTGATAATGTGGGGGATGTGTTCGTAAACCGCTTTTTCGCTGATGCCAAGGGCCTGGGACAGAACCCGGGCGCTGCATTCTTTCTGGGAGAGCAGCGAGATGATCTGTTCGCGAAAGGTTGCCATAATCGATATTCCTGGTGATTATTTCTGCCGCATCCCAAGCCGGTTCATCCGGTTGATGTTGTAGGGGAAATCCTACAACATAATCAGAAAATTACGTCTATCATTACCGCTGCCTAAAGGTTATTTATAAGACGTCCGGGTCATGCTTACTTTTTTCATTGTCCTCCCTCCAATGCATGAATGCCGCCTTTCCAGGCGGCATTCATGCATAGAAGCCCATGTTCATCTCTTTTGCGTCTGATTTTCTGCTGCCTCCGGATCACGGCGGCGATCTTTAGATATCCGGCACACCCGGGCAGGGGTCCGTTCTAGTTGCCCGGATTCCGGGCAGATAACCGGATTATTAGTTTGTCAGTCCGTTTCTGACCGCGTAATGGATGAGTTCGGAATTGTTTTTTAGTTGTATTTTCGTAAGGATACGGGATCGGTAGGTGCTGATGGTTTTTTCGCTCAGATAGAGTTCGGCGGCGATTTCCTTTGCGGGCCTGCCTTCGGCGAGCATCGTGAAAACCTGAAATTCCCTGTCGGACAAGGCCTCATGAGGCGTTTTTTGATCATTGTTTTTTAAGGCAAAGATCAGTTTTTCGGCCAGGGTGGCACTGATATACTTTTTCCCGCCTGCTACGGTCCGGATGGCGGTGATCAGTTCGGTGGGGGCGCTCTCCTTGGTCAGATAGCCGGCGGCCCCGGCTTTCATTACACGCACCCCGTACTGGTCCTCGGGATGCATGCTCAGGATGAGTACCGGCAGCTTGCGATGGATCTGCCGGATCTGTTTAAGCAGGTCCAGAATATGCGAATCCGGCATGGAAATATCCACCACGGCCACATCGTATTTGTTTTTCTCGATTTGTAAAACCAATTCATGTCCGTTTTTTGCTTCGCCCGCGATGATCAAATCGGGGGTGTCGGCGACAATCTGTTTAAGCCCTTCACGAACAATGGAATGATCATCGGCGATCAGAATCCGGATCATAAGCCCCCTTTTTTACATTTTTTCAATGGCGTCTGTTATGGTCAAATATTGATCTTTAGACGGAATCCGGCCGAGAATAGCGCATACTGCGGCCAGTCGGGCCGATCCCAGAAAGACCTGGGTCCGGTCGCCCAGCCGGTTGGGAAAATTGCGGGTCGAGGTTGAAAATACCGTGGCACCGTCTTCCACCCGGGCCTGGTTGCCCATGCACAGCGAACAACCCGGGGTTTCGATGCGGGCGCCGGCGCTCCCGAAAATGCTGAAAATGCCGTCGTTTCGCAAATCTCCGGCATCAATGCGGGTGGCGGGCGCGATCCAGAGGCGTACCGGAAGGTGCCGTTTCCCCTCGATGATGCGGGCCGCGTCCCGCAGGTGGGAGATGCCGGTCATGCAGGAGCCGATGAACACGTCATCCACGGGCGTGCCGGCAATATCGCTTAGCAGGCGCACATCATCCGGATCATTGGGGCAGGCCACCACCGGTTCGGCAATGGCTGACAGATCCACATCCAGTTCCGCCGCGTATTCGGCATCTACATCCCTTGTGAGCAGTTCCGGTTTTTCCCGCCAGTTTTTCATGGCCGCGATGCGCCGCTCCAGTGTCCCAACATCACCGTAACCGTCTGTCAGCATTCCGTGTAGAATGCCGATATTTTCCGTAAGAAAATGGGAAACCGTTTCAATGGAAAGGGCGATCACGGCGCCCGCGGCCGACCGCTCCGCGGATGCATTGGTGAGTTCGTAGGCGTTTGCCGCGTCTATGTCCGCAGGCCCCTCAAATTCCATGATCCGGCCGGAAAAGATGTTTTTTTTGCCGCTTTTGGCAACCGTCAGCAAGCCTTTGGAAATGGCTTCCATGGGCACGGCATTGACCACATCGCGCCACGTGATCCCGGGCCGCATTTCTCCGGAAAAACGGATCAGCACCGATTCGGGCATGTCCAGCGGCATGAATCCAAAGGCTGCTGCAAAGGCAATCAGGCCGGAGCCCGCGGGAAAGCTGATGCCAACGGGAAACCGGGTGTGGGAATCGCCGCCGGTGCCGACAGTGTCTGGCAGCAGCATCCGGTTCAGCCAGGCGTGGATGATCCCGTCGCCGGGAAGCAGGGCCACTCCTCCCTTTTCCTTGATGAAATCGTGCAGGCTGCGCTGCATGTCGATGTCCACCCGTTTGGGATAGGCTGCGGTATGGCAGAACGACTGCATGACAAGATCGGCCGAGAATCTGAGGCAGGCCAGTTCTTTGAGCTCGTCCCGGGTCATGGGACCGGTGGTGTCCTGTGAACCGACCGTGGTGATTTTCGGTTCGCAATAGGCGCCGGGACGGACACCGGGCAGGCTGCAGGCCCGGCCAACGATTTTCTGGGCCAGGGTGTATCCGTTTGTCCCGGCTGCCGGGGTGGCAGGCCGTCGGAAGACGCGGTTTCGGGAAACGGATTTCGCATCCTTGCCGTTGCCGCGCTCCAGTGCGGTTTGGGCCCGCTCGGTCAGGGTCCGGCCGATAATCAGGGGAATGCGGCCTCCGGCCCGTACCGAATCGAGCAGCACGTTGGATTTCAGGCGAAATTTTCCGACAACATCACTGCCGTCATCCCGGGTAATCCGGCCGTCATAGGGGTGGATGCGGATGATATCGCCGTGCCGGATGCGGCTGATATCGCACTCAATGGGCAGAGCTCCGGCGTCTTCCAATGAATTGAAAAAAATCGGCGCGATTTTTCCGCCCAGCACCACGCCGCCCCGGCGCTTGTTGGGGATATGGGGGATATCTTCGCCGATATGCCAGATGAGCGAATTGGCGGCTGATTTCCGGGAGGATCCGGTTCCCACCACGTCCCCGGCAAAAGCCACGCCATTCCCGGCCTGTTTCAATGCCGCAAGCGCGGCAACGGGATCGTTTGTCCGGTGCGCCAGCATGCTCAGGGCATGCAGCGGAATGTCCGGCCTGCTCCATGCCTCGGAAGCCGGGGAAAAATCATCGGTGTTGATTTCGCCGTCCACTTTAAAGACCGCGAGTGTGATTTCAGCAGGCAGTTCCGGTCTCCGGGTGAACCATTCGGCATCAGCCCAGGATTGAGCCACGCTTGCGGCATGGGGGTTGGAAGCAGAAAGGGCCAGCACCTCATCGAATGCGTCGGCCGCCACCAGGATGATGTTGGAAAGCGCACGAGCCGCGTCTTCGGCCAGGCTCGGATGGGCCAACAGGTCGATCAGGGGACGGATGTTGTATCCGCCGCCCATGGCCGACAGCAGAAAAACAGCGTCCGCAGGCGTCATCAGGGGAGAAGCGCACCGGCCGAAGGCCAGGTCGGCAAGAAAATCGGCCTTGATCTCGGCGGCCTCGTCCACGCCGGCCGGAACCCGGTTTTCCATCAGGTCCCGCAGAAAGGCCGTGTCATGATCCCCGGGGTTCTGCAGTAATGCCGCCAGGGCGTTCACCTGGTCCGCGTTTAAGGGTTTGGGCGGGATGCCCAGGGATTCTCGTTTTGCTTTGTGTTTCAGGTAGTTTTGAATCATCCGTAGCTTGTATCCGGTCAGATTTTATTATGTTTATTGTTTGATTCGGCCGGGATTTCCTCCAACGGGTCCTGCATGCTTCTTTCTTGCGTGTTTGAAGTAAACGATTATTGACTCATCCCTCATACTAATCCGGTCATAAATCTATGGACATCAAATAGTGCAATAAACACATTCC
>CAYZXZ010000075.1:0-271 GCA_964481615.1 uncultured Desulfobacteraceae bacterium
GTCAGCAAAACGAGATCCCGCTCTTTGCCGGGGGTGGCGTCGGAAAGACCGGCAACCTGGCCGCCAATGCCGCGGCCCTGATCATGCTCGGCGCCAGTGGGGTCCAGGTGGGTAAATACGTCATGCAGGCCGCAGCCGGGTGCCTGGGTTCGGAAACCGCGCGGTGCAACATCTGCAACATCGGCCTGTGCCCCAAGGGGATCACAGCCCAGGATCCGCGCCTCTACAGGCGGCTGGACCCGGAAAAGGTGGCCGAGCGGCTGGTGGATGT
>CAYZXZ010000075.1:307-12702 GCA_964481615.1 uncultured Desulfobacteraceae bacterium
ACCGAACTCCGCAAAATCGTTGCACCCCTGGGCCGGTCGACAGCCCTTCCCATCGGCATGGCCGACGCCATGGGCATCGATGATGCGGCGATCGCCGAGCGGCTCAAAATCAAGTACGTGGTGTAGGCAAGACGGAGCACAATATGGAAGACAATCAATATTATCAAATACCTGGAGTCGAAAACGGGATCCGTCTCGAATCCAGGGTCTTAGAGGAAAAGATTCAGGCGGCGGTGGCTGCGGGCCACCGCCGGATCCAGGTGGACGCCTACGGCCAGCACGGGATCGGCGGCCGGCTCTGGCAGGCCGAAACGGACATTGTCCATGTCCGGGTGACGGGCCATTCCGGCCAGCGGCTCGGGTCCATGGGTTTTCCCAACACCCGGATCGATGTCATGGGACCGGCCTCTGACGACGTGGGCTGGCTCAACGCCGGGGCCGAGATCGTGGTGCGCGGCAACGCGGGTAATGGCGTGGCCAATGCCATGTCCCAGGGGAAAATTTATGTCGGCGGCAACATCGGGGCCCGGGGCATGACCATGACCAAACAGAACCCGCGGTTTGATGCGCCCCAATTATGGGTTCTGGGGTCCGCGGGAGACTATTTCGGCGAATTCATGGCCGGCGGGGTGGCCGTGATCTGCGGCATCGATCCCCAGACGCCGGACAATATCCTCGGTTCCCGGCCTTTAGTGGGCATGGTGGGTGGCCGGATTTTTTTTCACGGCCCCCATGACGGGTACAGCAAAATCGACGCCCGGATGACGCCCCTTAGCGACGCGGACTGGACCTGGCTCAACGCCGGGTTGAAGGATTTCCTGACGGCCGTGGACCGGTTTGATCGTTATGCGGAACTGGCCGACCGGGACCGGTGGCAGATGATCGTCGCCAGAAGTCCTGGGGACAAGGTCATCCGGAAAATCCGGTCCATGGCCGAATTTCACAGTGAAGTATGGGACCGGGAGCTGGGACGAAACGGCCTGGTGGGCGACCTGATCGAAACGGAAATGACCCGGCTGCCGCTGATTACCACCGGCGACATGCGGCGGTACGAGCCGGTATGGGCCAACCGTAAATATCGGGCCCCATGCGAAAACGCCTGTCCCTCCGGGATCCCCGTTCACGACCGGTGGCGGATGATCCGCGAAGGCCGGGTGGATGAAGCCGTGGACATGGCCCTTGTCTATACCCCGTTTCCGGCAACCGTGTGCGGCTATCTCTGCCCGAACCTCTGCATGACCGCCTGCACCCGTCAGGGGGCCATGATGCCTTCGGTGGACATCACCCGGCTGGGCAAAGCCAGCGTAAATGCCAAGACCCCGACCCCGCCGGCTTCCACCGGAAAAACCGTTGCCGTGGTGGGCGGCGGTCCGGCGGGCATCTCCATTGCCTGGCAGCTCCGGCTGCGGGGTCACGATGTCACGGTGTTCGACCGGTCCGAAGATCTCGGCGGCAAAATCATCTCCGTGATTCCCCAGGCACGGATTCCAAAGGACGTGGTGGCCGCGGAACTCGACCGGGTCCGCACCCTTATCCCCCATGTCTATTTGCAGCAAGCATTGAAAAAAGATGACATTGTCGGACTTAAAAACGATTTTAACGCGGTGGTGATCGCAACAGGAGCCCAGAAGCCCAGAACCTTGCCGGTTCCCGGAAATGAAAAGCTGATCCCGGCCTTTGAATTTCTACGCAGCTCAAAAACCGACGGCATTGATCCCGGCAAATCGGTGGTGATCATCGGCGCCGGAAACGTGGGATGCGACGTGGCTGTCGAGGCCCGCCGCCTTGGGGCTGCATCGATTCTGCTCATCGACGTCCAGAAACCCGCCGCCTTCGGAAAGGAAAAAGCCCATGCCGAAGCCGCGGGCGCTGTTTTCCGCTGGCCATGCAACACCAGAGAAATCACCGATGAGGGCGTTGTTCTGGATACCGGCGAAATATTGCCCGCCGACACCGTGGTGATCTCCATCGGCGACATGCCGGAGCTTGATTTCCTCCCGGATACCGTCAAAACCCATGGCGGATTCGTAACGGTCAATGAATATTTCCAGACCACGGACCCGGCCATTTTCGCCATCGGCGACATGGTCCGGCCCGGACTCTTGACGGACGCCATCGGTGCCGGCCGCAAGGCCGCTGCAGTCATTTCCGGCATGCTCGAGGGGAAAGCCCCGCAAAACGACCGGACCTCTGAAAAAGCCGAGCCGTGGCAGCACCGCATATCGGAATACGGGAGTGTTCACGCGGCCGCGTTCGACGGCCGGCCGGTGATCGACAAAGGTCGGGTCAAGCTGGAATATTTCGATCCCCGCATCACCGAATTTCATGATGTTGATGAATGCGGCGCGGAATGCGTGTCCTGCGGCGCGTGCCGGGACTGCGGCATCTGCGTTGAGGTCTGTCCCCAGGCGGCCATATCCCGAAAAGACATCCTGACCGGCGGCTATGAATGCATCGTTGATTCATCACGCTGCATCGGCTGCGGCTTCTGCGCGGGCGCGTGCCCCTGCGGGGTATGGGACATGGTTGAAAACGAACCATTGGTTGAATAACAATGGTCATCTGGAAAAAACTTGTCCGTGACGCCGATACAGGCCTATTATGAAAAATAAACGCAACCAGGAATCATCTCCATCCATTTATCCGCCGTCTTCATCAGGGAGCTTGACCATGCGGTTTATCAGTGAATCCGATCCAAGACCCAGGGAAGCCTGCGGAGTCTTCGGCATCTATCATCATCCGGAAGCGGCCCGGCTGACCTATTTCGGGCTGTACGCCCTCCAGCACCGGGGCCAGGAAAGCGCCGGCATCGCTATCGTTCGGGATCGCAGGATCCATTTCCACAAGGGGATGGGGCTGGTGCACGAGGTGTTCGACACCGCCCATATGGAAACCCTTTCCGGTACCTGCAGCGCCATCGGCCATGTCCGGTATTCCACCACCGGGGATTCGGTCCTGATCAACGCGCAGCCGTTCGTCATCCAATACGGCGGCAAATCCTACGGCGTGGCCCATAACGGAAACCTGGTCAACGCCCATATCCTCAAACAGGCGCTGGAAGAAGAAGGCGCTATTTTCCAGAGCACCATGGACAGTGAAGTCTTTCTGCACCTGTTTGTCCGGAACCTGAAACACGGTTTTGAGCAGGGCCTGGTCAATGCGGTGAAAATGCTCAAAGGCGCGTATTCATTTGTTATGCTCACCAGCCGGGGGGAGATCGTCGGCATTCGTGACCCGTATGGATTCCGGCCGCTCTGCCTGGGAAAGCTGCACAACGGTAATTATGCGCTGGCCTCGGAAACCTGCGCCCTTGACCTGGTCCAGGCCGAATTCATCCGGGAGCTGGCGCCCGGTGAAATTCTGATCATCAGCGAAGAGGGATTGAAAAGCATTCATCCGCATCCCACGGTCTGGCCCGCCTGCTGTATCTTTGAACTCATCTATTTTGCACGGCCCGACAGCACTATTTTCGGCAAAAACGTCTACCTCACGCGAAAGGACCACGGCCGGCGACTGGCAGCAGAAGCGCCGGTGGCCGCCGATCTGGTGATGCCTTTTCCCGATTCCGGCAATTATGCGGCGCTGGGATATGCCGAAGCATCAAAAATCCCCTATGATCTTGCCATGATACGCAATCATTACGTGGGCCGGACGTTTATCCAGCCCACCCAGAGCATGCGGGATTTCGGGGTGCGGATGAAGCTCAATCCCGTCAAAGAGTTGCTTGCAGGAAAAGAAATCATCATCATCGAGGATTCCATCATCCGGGGGACCACGGCCAGAACCCGGATCAAGACTCTCATAGACCTGGGGGTCAAGCGGATCCACATGCGGATCAGTTGCCCGCCTCACCGGTTTCCGTGCCATTACGGAATCGATTTTTCCACCCGGGGAGAACTCATTGCCGCATCAAAAACCGTTGAAGAATTACGAGATTATCTGCATCTCGACTCCCTCCACTATCTCAGCCTGGAAGGCCTGTTGGCATCCACCGGCGTCGATGCTTCCGACAATTATTTCTGCAAGGCCTGTTTGGACGGAGCTTACCCGGTCGCTTTCGACGATCATGTGTCGAAAACCTGCCTTGAGGATGCGGAATCGACATCCGGATGAAACCCCGGCCGCCTGCCGCCACAACCGTTTTTTTTCTGGTAAAACTATCCGGCATGGTATATAGATGGAATACTTTGCCGGTTTATCCTTAAATTCGGGGGATCAATGATCGAATCAAAGTATTTAAAGGATAATGTCCAGAATATTCAGCGACTCATGGCGATTCCGGGCTTGAAGGATTTTGAAACCCGGAATCTGGCCAAACTGCTCCGGCTCAGCAAGATCCGGGAGTACGAAAACGGCGAATTGATCATCAGGGAAGGCGATGAAGATCCCTGGCTATATTTTCTGCTGGCCGGCCGTCTCAGAGTCACCAAAAACAATATCCTGATCTCGGAAATCAACCAGGTCGGCGAGATTTTCGGCGAAATGCGCATCATCGATTCCCAGACACGGTCGGCCTCCGTGTATGCCGTGGGCAAAACCGTTGTCCTGGGCGTGGACACCTCGGCCAAGGGACGGCTGGAAACCGCCACCACCGAGGAGCGCGACGAGCGGCTCGATTTTCTCCTTCTGCTCTACCGGATATTTGCCGAATACATGTCCATCCGCCTGCGGGCCACCAACGAGGAACTGATCAAGGCCAAGCAGGAGGCCGAAAGTTTAAAAAAACGCTGACAAAAATCGAATCGCGGTCGTGTGCGCCCGGCCGCCGACCCGTAAGTTTTCGCCTTCTGATGCATAAAACCGTTTCCTTTTCAAAAAACGCAGCAAACGTTTTTTTCCATATTCTCACCCGTTGCAACCTGAGTTGCCGTCACTGTTATATCAATACAGGACAGCACGGCGATCGCACGCTTCCCTTCGACACCATTTCGACCTGGCTTTCGGCCTTTGTCGTTTCCGGAAGGCCTGCGAACCTTGTCCTGCTGGGTGGCGAGCCGACCCTTCATCCGGACCTAGCCCGTGTGGTGGACACAGCCCGTCGGCTCGGGTATACCTCGGTCACCATCGACACCAACGGCTATTTGTTTCATGATATCTTAAACAAGGTAACGCCTGATGAAGTCGATTTTTTCAGCTTCAGCATGGATGGGCCAGAGCCGGAAATCAACGACCCCATACGGGGAAAAGGAAGCTTTACGGCATGCACGGCAGGCATTCAGGCCGCAAAAAAGAGGGGGTTTCACACCAGTCTGATCTATACCGTGAGCGCGGAAAATGTCGCCGCGCTTGACCGGATGCCGCCGATCCTGGCAGATCTCGGAGTGGAGAGGTTTTTCATCCAGGTGATCGGCATGCGCGGCAAATCCGCGGAACCGGGAAAAGGAGGAATCCAAGTGAATCGGGATACCTGGAAGTCTTTGATTCCGGACATCGCGGCCAGGACGGTCGAGCTGGGCATCACGGTGGTCTACCCGAAGGTTTTTCTGACCCCGGAGGAACCCTTTGAATGCGCGGGACAGGTGGCGGAAAACTTTTTTATTTTTCCCAACGGCCGGGTCTACCGGTGCCCCTTGTGCGAGGACCATCCTCTTCATTGCATGGAATTCGCAGGTGACCGGCTGGTTCCCACCCCGAAAATCAACGAAAAAGACCTTTTTCCGCTCGTCATCCCCGAAGGCTGCGTCATGAATAAGCTGATCCAGCCCGGCAATTTAAGCTATCGCAAAGACGGCGCACCCGAATACCGAATCGCCTGCTGCCTGCTCAAGGAGGAGATTTCGCCGGCCGCTGGTTCAGTTGAGAAGGATGTAGACGAAGTCTGATTCTTTTTTGATTGCTGTAATTATACCTTCTGCCCGCTCCCGGCCTGGATTTTTTTAAAAATTTCCATCACGATGAGCAGAGCCAGCACCAGGACTTCGGCCCATTCGGAAAGGGTTGTCACGGTTTTATCCATCGGCCGGACTTCGCCTTCACCGTTGTACCCTTCACCGGAAATCCGGAACCGGTCTCCGCCTGGAAATTCAATGATTTTAGCAGTCTGCTGATTGACGGTGAGGGTGCCGGTTTTGTCGCTGGCGATCACGGTGCAGCTTCCGAGGCTTTCCACGGCCGTGAGTTTTCGCACGATGACGTTGCGCCGCGACATCCTTCTGGTGGCAATGGACAGGGCCACGGTAAGGGCTACGGGGAGCCCTTCGGGGATGACCGAGACCGCCAGGGCCACCACAAAGAAAAAGATTTCCTTGGGAACCATTCCCTGCTTCAGCAGGATCCCTGCCAGCACGGCGCTGAGGCCTAAGGCAATTACGCTGAGCTGACGGGTGAAGCGCTCCATGCGCAGAACTATCGGCGGCTTGGCGCTTTCGGAAGAAGTGACGTTTTTCGCGATTTTGCCCACTTCGGTGGCCATGCCCGTGGCCACCACCACGCCAATGGCCCGGCCGCTGGTAACGGTGGCGCCGGCAAACGCCATGTTGGTGCGTTCGGCAACCCGCAGGGATTCCATCAGAACATTGGTTTTTTTCGCAGCAGCCAGGGATTCGCCGGTCAGAAAACTTTCATCTGAATTGAGTCCGTTTGCCTCAAGCAGCCGCAGATCCGCAGGAACCTTATTGCCGGATTCGAGAAAGACGATATCTCCGGGCACCAGGGCTTCGGCTGCAATCTCCTTCTGGACGCCCAACCGCAGGACCCGGGCATTGATTTTGAGCATTTTCTGAAGGCTTGCCGCGCTCTTTTCCGCGTTGTATTCTTGGTAGGCGCCAAGACCGCTGTTGATCACGATCACCAGGAGGATAAAGACCGCATCTGTAAGTTCACCAATGGCCAAAGACGCGACGGCCGCGGCGATCAGGATGAAAATCAGCGGATTGAGCACCTGATGCAGGAGAATCTCCCAGACGGTCGGGGGCTTTTTTACCGGCAGGGCATTGACGCCGTACTGGACCAGCCGCCGGACAGCTTCGTCATCGGTCAGCCCTTCGCGGGTAGTATCGAGTTCCCGGCATACCGCATTTTCTGTCATGGCATGCCATTTCTCCTCGATCATTCTTTTTATGGGCGATGTCATCGGGGTCACATCTTGAACTATATAAGGATATCCTGACGCGGACGCAAAAAGCCTTTTTGCGAAGCGAGCAATTCGACTTTTTACGTAACCACCATATCCTGAATCGGTTCAGACTTTAAAATATATGATGACTTTCGTCAAACGAGGTCATCCATCAAGCTTGATCCCTTTGGGCGGCTTCTTTTTTGCCGCCGGGTTTTTGGCGGGCGTTTTCGTCGTGGCAGAGGCGTGGGGAGTTTTTGCTTTCAACGGTGTTTTCTCAGTTCCCGTCAAAAAAGACGAGACCAGTGCCGCGGTTTCCGGAGACAGGTAAAAATGTTCCAGCCGGGCCCGGATGCGCTCTTCCAGGTACCCGTTGGCCAGGGCTTTTTTAATACCGTGTGACAGGGTTTGCACCAGTTCATTGACCACCATTTTTTCGGTCACCCCTACATCCTCAGCAATGAGATCCAGTTCCCTGTCCCCGTATTTTTCAAAAAAGAAATAGACCAGATCCGTGTAAATCGCTTTGAAATAGGGGGTTTCCCGGAAATGAAGCCAGAAATCATATCCGATGATAATGAAGTCTTCCATGTCGCCGGCATCCACCATCCGGAAATATTCGGATAATTTTGTTTTGGAAACCGAAGTCCAGATCTCATCCCCCATTTCAATGATATGGGCTTCGTCAAAATAGGCGTTTAAGGATTTTTCACTCCGCCGGATGGTATTACCGAGATTTTTTTCAATATAGCTTTTGACGGTTTTTTCAACCGCGACCTCCAGTGGATGCAGGGTCTTGTTGACGGCGAATTTTCCGAGTTTGATCAGAGAGGCGATACCCGGCACCTTCTGGGCGAAAATGTTTTCAGCCAGCAGATATTCCTTGATGCCGGTAAACAGGACTTCCGAAATCTGCTGGGCATAAATCGAACTGTTGACCAGGTGGCAGATGAGATCTTGTCTGGCTTTTTCAAGACCGCCGATTTTGTCTACAATATCGTCATAAGGTTTTCGGGGGAAGATATCTTCCAGGGCGGTGGCGTTGTTTTGCGGGGAGGCCAGGACCCGCTGGCTCATTTCTCCGGCCAGTTCCGTGACCCCTCCGGCCACGGGCAGTTCAACCACGTTGCGTTTCACCAGGTCGATAATCTGTTCGGGGGTAATAATTTCCCGCAGGGTTATATTTTTGATCCATCGAAAGACCGCAGCGGCCTCTTCCCGAACGGTCTGCTGGAATTCTTTGGTTTTAAAGCGGTTCAACTCATGCCGGACATGGGCTTCGAAAAGTTTTTCAATTATTTTATCCATAAGTTACCCTTGTTTTATCTGTTCCGCGATCAAAGCTCCCAGCAACAGGAGATTGAGTTTTTGGATGATTTTTCCCGTTGAGTGTTTTGCATGGACGGCCGGTTGAATGTCGGGACGCGGCGGGCTTTCCATGATGCCACGGCTGACAAGGGTGATCATGGTTTCGGCAATCATGGCCACCGTTTCGGTCCCGCAGGGAAGCGCCTTTCCGGGCTGCTTTAATATTTCCGTCAGGGTGCGGATCAATCCGTCGGTTGCATCCGTTATGGCGATGCGGAGGGGTTCCGCGCACCCGGTGCTTTCCTGAAAATACAGATGGATCAACTTCGGGTTCTCATAAAAGCAGGCAGCAAATGTTTCCGCAAACGGCCGGGTCAACTGCTCGATGGATTTTAACATCTGTTCCGGCGCGGCTTTCGATTTTATCAAAGGAAACATCATTTGCTTTCGCGCCTTTGCGAGCCATTCATTCAAGGCGTCTTTGGCCTGTTCCACCATTGCCACGCCCATTTCGTCGATTTCACGGAAATGCCGGTAAAAAGAGGTGGGCGCAATTCCGGCTTTTCGTGCCACGGAACGCAGACTCAGGCTGGCGTATCCTTCCTCGGCGCAGAGTTCAAGCGCCGATTCGATCAGGGACCGGCTGGTTTTTTCTTTTTGTTGTTTTGCGTCGCTGCGAGAAGCCATTTTTCTTTCGTCCTCCCTTTTTCGGATGCTGCATGACCCTCTTTTTAACGTATCATGGGCTGTCGGCCGTTGCCATACGTATTTCTATCAGAATCCGAAATAATTTCAACACGCGATTCCGGCGTCTGGCATTGAGCTTTGTGTTTATCGGAACAACCATCCCCTGCGTTTTTTTGCCAGGCGGGTGACGCCGTCCTGAATTAGGCATTCGATTTCCTTATATTTACGGTCCAGATAATCCTTGTCATCGGCCCGGTCCGGGTCCGTATCGATCTCAACCGGTTCCAGGATTTCGGTCCGGATTTTGGCGGGCAGGGGAATGTGCATTGGAAACGCCTCAAAGGTCAGGCCAAAGGGAAACCCCAGAATCAGCGGGGCCATATCACAGCGCAGGATCTTTTTTAGTCCCAGCATTTTTGCCAGCTTCCGGCCTTCGGCCAGCACAAATACCGTGTCATGACCGCCGACGGTGGCAACGGGCACGATGGGAACGCCGGATCGGATCGCCTGGCGGATAAACCCCTTGCGTCCCCCCAGCACTACTGTGTCCCGTTTTTTCCATGACCGCATGGCGTCCACTTCGCCGCCGGGCCAGATGACCACGTCATGTCCGGCGGCAAATGCCGCGCCCACCGACTCGCGTTTGGCCGGAATCACGCCGACTTTGCGAAAATATGCTCCCAGCCCCGGCAGGGCCATCAGCACATCATGGGCGGTGCCGTGAAGAACCCGCTTGCCTCTGAAGCGTCGATACCATTCGGCGCAAAAGCTCCAGGCGTCCATGGTCAGCCAGGTGCCGGAGTGAATGCCGACCAGCATGGCGGCGGTATCAGGCAGGTGCTGCCACCCGGTGGTCTCCGTGCGGAAATAATAGTCTAAAAGAAAATCCCACACGATCATCTGCCGATCCATCGCCTTTTTGTCCTGGGGGGCGATGGACCAGTCCTCGGTCCGGCGGGTAATCATGCCGTTGATACTGTCGAGCACACCGGTTCCGGCGTTCCCGGTATGGTCGGAGTCATTTTTTTTGTCATTGAGGATCAGACTGCGCAGTGGCGCGGCGATGCCCATCAGGGCTTCGCCAAACAGTTGCTGCCCGGCATCGATGTGTTTAGTCATGGAAGCGTACATGGCGGTTCTCCTTTTCAACCAGTCTCTTATGGGTAAAATTGTTCTTGTTGAAACATTATGAAGTCATCACATAAGCATCGTCTTCCGGGAAAAGCGATGCGGCGATCATGCGCTTTTTTTCTTCCCATCCAAGTATGGCCGATGGCATCATTGCAGCGGGTTCTTCGGCGGCATTTTGCGTTATCACGGCCTGGAGTTCATGGGTCATGGCATTTAATTCGCGCCGGATGGCCGCGATTTCGATCCCGAGAAGCCGCCGGATTTCGGATTTGGGTTTGCCGGTCAGGTCTGCGGCGGAGATCGACGACTGATACCGTCGGCACAATACCATATAGCGGGGAAGTTTCCTCCAGGGCGGCAGAGTGATATTGATGCCGCGCAGGCCGTTTGTTCCGGGCATGGTCAGTCCGAACGGCAGATTGACCCGCAGACTCCAGGACTCCGCGCCCTGGTGGGCCATCAGGCATATGGCCGCGTCCGACTTGACCGCGGCGGCGATCATGCCCATAGACCGGAACGGAGCCACATAATCATTAAAAGACAGCAGGCAGTTGGCGCCTTCAGGGGCTGTTCCGGTCAGTCCGATTTCTTTGTTTTTTAGAAGGCTTATGATCTCGTCCATTGTGCTGGCGTCCGTGGGGGTTCCTAGGACCCGGCGGTAATAGTCCTTGAAACTCGGAATCAAAAACAGGGCCTTGTGCGGATACATGCCGCCGATAATATCCCCGTAACCGTTGTCGATAAAAAATTTTCCCACCAGAGCCACCAGGGGTATCCATGCGGCCCCCGGTCCGTGGGAAACAACGGCCACCACCGGACGGCCGTCCGTGGGCAGCAGGGCTTCCGGATTGATGATGTCTCCTTGCTTGACCAGATTTTTTAATACAAAGTCGGTGTAGGGCTTAAATTTTTTCATGGGCACGCCTTTGCCGCGGTTGCCCTGAAGGTCTATGCCCCTGGTTTTGAATGCTTCAATGTGATCAATGGCTTTTGGCGTCATAGTCGCTCCTTTATTTTATGATGATGGGAATCGTCCTCTTCAAAAACACCTGATCGGTCAACTGTGTTTTTAATCGTAAAAACAATTATTCGTACATATGTGCGCAAATATGCTCTCCTTTTGTGCGGGTGTCAAGTTTTTTTAACAGGGGGAGATTTATTTTTTCGAGCGATTTAATCAGGTGGTGCGCATGTGGAAGCGGAGGACGGCCGGAATGAAATATTTCATCTGGTTTATCATTCCGGTGTTTGTAGCGGCGGTGATACTTCTGTTTTGCTGGATCGAGAAGAAAGGGCTGTAACGGCTCCAACTACACGGGCAATAGCCTCTGCGATGAGATCCGGCTTTTCCTCTTGGATAAAGTGCCCCGCTGTTGTTTCAGTTACGCGGGCATGCGGAATGATGGTCCTGACCCGTTTCAGAGCCCGCCCAAGGATCGGATCTCTGTTGCCCCATACGATTTCGCAGGGTCCGGTGAAGGATTCGGCCAGTGCTCGGCATTTTTCAAGAGCCCGGACAGATGGGTGGTCCAGTGCGTCGGGCACCATGCGGGCAAGGGCCAGGGGGGCCGGATTTTCCTTGAATTTTCGCAGGGGATATTGATACGCCCTGGCGGTATTGCCGCTGATGCTACCCGGATTTCCCTGGGCTTTATGGAGTTTGTTCTGGGGGAAGCCAAAGATCCGGAATACCATGTCGCTGATCACCGGCATCCGGCTGAACCGATGAAAGGCGGTAGGTTTGAAATCCGGATTGGGCGGAGCGATGGCGGTGTTTAAAATCACCATGCCCTTGAGTAGATGGGATCGGTCTGCAAGTGTCCGCAGGCCTATGGGTCCCCCCCAGTCCTGGCCCACAAAAATCAATCCGTCCTGGTCGAGGTCGAGCTGATCGATCATGGCGCCCAGCCACCTGGCATGGTTTTCTATGGTGTGGCGCTGAATGGATTGCGGTTTGCTCGAAAATCCGAACCCGATCAGGTCCGGAGCGATGCACCGGATTTCTTCGCCGGCAACCCGGTCCATGATCCGGCGGTACAAGAAACCCCAGGTGGGATTGCCGTGGACCATCAATACGGGAAAGCCATGTCCGGTTTCCATGACATGCATTTGCTGCTGATCCCCCACATCGATCACATACCGGATATGGTTTTTCGGCAGCATTTCGCCGATCCAGAAGGGCCAGCTCGTTACCGTGCCCGGCGTCCTCGAGGTG
>CAYZXZ010000076.1:0-12669 GCA_964481615.1 uncultured Desulfobacteraceae bacterium
TTTTTTCACTTCTTTTGATTGAACGCCCGACGTATCCTGGGTCAGGGTCGCGATGCTGCCGCGGGTCACCTTGACGCGGACGTTGTCGGCGATTTCAATGGTGGCCGTTTGTTCATCCAGGCCGGTGACCATGCCGTAGATCCCGCCGTTTGTAATGACCCGGTCCCCTTTTTTCAAATTATTAATCATTTCCTGGTGGGTCTTAGCTTTTTTCTGCTGGGGCCGGATCAGCAGAAAATAAAAAACCACGAAAATAAGGATCATCGGAATAAACGGCGCGAAACCGTCCGCGCCGGCATCCCCGGCGGCGGCGCCGGACTGGCCCATGGCATACGCAATGCTGATCAAAATATTATCTCCTTTTCCCCCACTTTATGTTTGCCCCGTCATACGTGAAAAAAAACGGATCGTCAAACAGTTCTTTACGATTTCCGAATGTACGCACTGAACGGACACATCTCATTTATTCCCATACAATCCGGCATGTTCCCGGACACATCCCCGTGTCGGGTTCAATCATCACGACGATTTCCCTTCGCATTTCAAGATCAAGAAGCTCTTTTTTCTTACGGTTGAGCAGGTAGGAGGCCACTTCTCCGGGAACATGCCCTCTGACAACGGCGGATTCCTTTTTCATGGTTTCCAGCCGGAGTTTGCGCAGGAAACTCAGGCCCAGGGATTCAACGGACTGCACCACCCCCTTGCCCTGGCAGGACCGGCACGGTTCGAAATTAATGGACCGGATCGACGGCCGTATCCGCTGTCGCGACATTTCCATGAGCCCGAAGGCCGATATGCGGCCCACCTTGGATCGGGCCTTATCACGTTTGAGGTGGGTCTTGAGGGCGTTTTCGACCTTGGCCTTGTTTTTGCGGTCCCGCATGTCGATGAAATCAATGACGATCAGCCCCCCGAAATCCCGCAGCCGCAACTGCCGGGCGACCTCCTCGGCCGCTTCCATGTTGGTCTGCAGGGCGGTTGCTTCGATGGAGTCCTTCTGAGTGGCC
The DNA here is from genome assembly GCA_964481615.1 of uncultured Desulfobacteraceae bacterium. Classification (GTDB taxonomy): domain Bacteria; phylum Desulfobacterota; class Desulfobacteria; order Desulfobacterales; family Desulfosalsimonadaceae; genus SURF-33. The sequence continues at coordinate 1,008 of CAYZXZ010000076.1, forward strand.
TTGCCGGAATTAACATCAATGGATACCAAGGCCTCGGTCTGCTCGATGACGATGGATCCGCCGGATTTAAGTTTGACCCGGTTCTCGAATATTGAGGCGATCTGATCCTCGAGCTGGTGCTTGGTGAACACGGGTTTGTCGGCTTCATACAGTTTGACGATCTTGTTCAGCGAAGGGTCGATGATGCGGATAAATTCCCTGATTTCACTGCACACGGCCGGATCATCCACCAGGATCTCGGTGATATCGTCCGTGAAATAATCCCGGATAACCCGAAGTGCAAAGGCCCGGTCCTTGTAAAGCAAGACCGGCGACGGTTCGCTGATCCCCTTTTCCTTGATTCCCTCCCACAGGCCCATGAGATATTTAAAATCCTTCTGCATGGTGGTTTTATTGCAGCTCTGCCCCGCGGTGCGCACGATGATGCCGAAGTCCTCGGGAATCTTGAGCTTGACGGCTAGGTCCTTGAGACGCTTGCGTTCGGTTTCATCATCGATTTTCCGGGATACGCCGATGGTTTTACTGCCGGGCATCAGGACCGTGTGGCGGCCGGGAAGGGAAATAAACGTGGTCAGCATGGCGCCTTTTTCCATGAAGGGATCCTTGGTGACCTGGACGATCATTTCCTGGCCACGCTTGACCGTGTCCTTGAGGGACTGGCCTCCGGAGGGGTCGTCGAGCAGGTAGTCGGAATGGATTTCATGTTTCTGTAAAAATCCGTGGCGTTCGGCCCCGTAATCAACGAACACGGCCTGAAGGCTGGGTTCCACGCGGGCAATGACGCCCTTGTAAATATTGCCGTGGGTGATTTCCCGTGCCGCGGTCTCGATATGAAATTCTTCCAGTCGGTTGTCGCTGACTTTGGCGATACGGCATTCTTCCGGATCCACGGCGTTTATCAGAATTTTACTCATTCAGCCCCAATCATCAAAACAAGGACGGATTTATTTTTTTTATGACAGATTAATTCGGCTTTTCACGAAGCCGTTAAATCTTGGAATAATAATGAATCAAGGACCACAAGTCAATTTTTATTTTCCGCACGCAAAAGCGGTTGCAAAGTCATGATCCTTGATATTTCCAAAAATCTGTGTCATTACGAATCCAATTTCGAAACGACGCAAACCCGATGCGCAATAAACACGGACCCTGCGCCGCTATTATTCCATTTCAACTTTCGATGCGGAACATTTACACATGAACAGACGCTATGATCCAAAAACCATCGAGCCCCGCTGGCAGACGGTATGGGAAGAAAAAAAGCTGTTTACGGTCACACAAGACCCGGCAAAGCCGAAGTATTACCTGCTTGAGATGTTCCCCTATCCTTCCGGCAAAATTCATATGGGCCATGTGCGCAATTACACCATCGGCGACGTGGTCGCCCGCTACAAGAAAATGCGGGGATTCAACGTGCTGCACCCCATGGGGTGGGACGCCTTCGGCATGCCGGCGGAAAACGCCGCCATCGCCAACAACACCCATCCGGCCGCGTGGACTTATCAGAATATCGACGCCATGCGGGCACAGCTCAAGCGCCTCGGTTTCAGCTACGACTGGGACCGGGAGATCGCCACATGCCGGCCGGAATATTACCGATGGGAGCAGTGGCTCTTTATCCGGATGTTTGAAAAGGGGATGGTCCAGCGCAAGGAATCCTATGTCAACTGGTGCGAATCCTGCCACACGGTCCTGGCCAACGAACAGGTCGAGGCCGGAGCCTGCTGGCGGTGCGGCGAAACAGTGGCTCAAAAAAAACTGTGGCAGTGGTTTTTCAAAATCACCGATTACGCCGAAGATCTCCTGTCCCACTGTGATCATCTGCCCGGGTGGCCGGAAAAAGTCACCACCATGCAGAAAAACTGGATCGGTAAAAGCATCGGCGCAGAAATCTGTTTCCCGGTGGAAGGATCAGATCAGGTCATACCAGTATTTACCACCCGCCAGGACACGATATACGGCGCCACTTTCATGTGCCTGGCGCCGGAACATCCCCTGGTGCAGACCCTGTCGGCGGGGACGGAACAGGAGGCGGCCGTGGAGAATTTTGTGGACCGCATGGCCCGGGAAGACCGGTCGGCCCGGATGACGGACAATTTTGAAAAGGAAGGCGTTTTTACCGGTGCCTGGTGCGTCAATCCCGTGACCGGCCGTCGCATGCCGGTTTACACGGCCAATTTCGCCCTCATGGGATACGGAACGGGCGCGGTCATGTCGGTTCCGGCCCACGACCAGCGGGATTTTGATTTTGCCGTCAAATACGGCCTTGATATCGTGGTGGTCATATGTCCCCCGGACAAATCGACAGACGAAGTGGCGCGGACGGAAGCCTACGCGGGCGAAGGCGTGCTCGTTAATTCCGGACCCTTTGACGGAATTCCCAACAAGACGGCCATGGAGGCCATCGCGGATTTTCTTGAAAAGGAAGGCCTGGGCAAACGGGCCGTGAGCTTCCGGCTGAGGGACTGGGGGATATCCCGGCAGCGGTACTGGGGCGCACCCGTACCCATGGTCCATTGCGCGTCCTGCGGCACGGTGCCGGTGGCCGATGCCGATCTGCCCGTGGTTCTGCCGGAAAACGCCGACCTTCTGAGAGGTGGCGGCTCCCCCCTTCCGGCGCTGGAATCCTTTATCCGCACCACCTGCCCGGCCTGCAATGGTCCGGCCCGACGGGAAACCGACACCATGGATACGTTTGTGGAATCCTCCTGGTATTTTGAACGGTTCTGCAGCCCGCGGTGCGATACCGGCATGTTCGATCCAGCGGCGGTGGCCTACTGGATGCCCGTGGACCAGTATATCGGCGGGGTGGAACACGCGGTGCTTCACCTGCTCTACTCCCGGTATTTCACCCGGGTGTTAAACGACATAGGGCTGGTGGATTACAAGGAACCCTTCACCCGGCTTCTGACCCAGGGCATGGTCTGCAAGGAGACCCTTCACTGCCCGACGCACGGCTTTCTTTTTCCCGAGGAAGCTCTCTTGCGGGCCGACGGCGGGGGCCTATCATGCAGCAAATGCAACAGCGATGTGGTCGTGGGCCGCACGGAAAAAATGTCGAAATCCAAAAAAAACGTGATCGATCCCAATACGCTTTTAGACCGTTACGGCGCGGACACGGTCCGGCTATTCTGCCTGTTTGCGGCTCCGCCCGAGCGGGACCTGGAATGGAGCGAACAGGGGGTTGAAGGCGGGTTCCGTTTCATCAACCGAGTCTGGCGCCTGGCGGGCGACTGGCTTCCCCTGGTGGGCAAAGCGACCCGGTTTGACGGAAACCCCGACGATCTGGACGGGGATCTGAAAGCCCTTTATGCCAAAGTCCACCAGACCATCCGGAAAGTCACCTCCGACATTGAGGACCGGTTTCACTTCAACACGGCCATCAGCGCGGTCATGGAACTGATCAATGCCATGTATGCTTTTGATACAAGCTGCAAATCCCCGCATACGGCCGGCGTCATGCGGTTTGCCGTCGACGCCGTGGTGTTGATGCTCTCGCCCATCGTTCCGCACGTGGCTGAAGAATTATGGGAAGCCCTGGGCCATGCGCCGGGAACCCTGTCCACGGCGCCGTGGCCGGAATTTTACGCATCGGCCATGGTGTCCGACACCATGCTGGTGGTGGTCCAGGTCAACGGCAAGCTGCGCGGCCGGTTCTCCATGGACGCAGATGCCGATGACGAGGCCATCCGCCAACGGGCACTGACCGATGAACAGGTGACGCGGTTCATCGGGGACAAACCGGTCAGAAAAATCATCCTGGTGGGGAAAAAACTCGTCAATATCGTGCTGTAATCATCAAGACCGCGGCCATCTACATTTGAAAGATTTTAGAATATTGAAAACAATGTTCGTCAATTCAGGATTTTTTTTTACAGCGGGCAGGCAATATAGCGGGGTTGCCCTGACTGCCGGGGTGATCCTGATTCTCCTGGTTGCAGGCGCCTGCGGATACCGATTTGCCGGGGGCGGCCGTCTGCCCGAAGGAATTCAAACCCTGAGCGTGGGCGTGTTTGAAAACCAGACCAAAGAGACCGGCCTGGAACACCTTATCGCAAATGAATTGATTCACCAGTTCACCCGTTTCGGCACAGTGAGGCTGACCGACAGGGATGCAGCCGATGCCTTCCTTACCGGTCGTATCCAGTCAGCCGGTATCAGCACCATCGCCCATAAAACCACCCATGTGTCCGCGGAACGCCGGGTCCGCGTGGTGGTCACCCCGACACTGACGGCTCCGAAAGGCCGGGTCTTCTGGTCAGGCCAGTCCATTGCCGAAGAGGAAACATTTTTTGTGGGTGCGGACCGCCTGCACACTGAGCAGAATAAAAAATCCGCTCTGGCGATACTGTCAAAACGCATCGCCGAGCGGATCTATTACCAGATGACGGATTTCTGATGCCGATATGCGCGCCGGAATCCGACCTTTTCCCCCTGCCCTATATATTGCGGGGCCGGTTTATGCCGAAGCGGTCTGCTGTGCCCGGCGGGTCAGCCGGGAGATCTTGCGGGCCGCGGTCTTTTTGTGGAGCACGCCTTTTTTTGCCGCCTTGTCAATGACGGACTGGGCAACCTTCAGGACATCGGGCAGGGATGCGGCATCACCCGCCTGCTGGACCGCGTGAACATTTTTAACAACGGATTTGACCCGGGTTTTGACGACCCGGTTGCGCAGACGCCGTTTCTGGCTCTGAAGATTTCGCTTGATCGCGGATGCATGATTTGCCAATGTCTGACTCCTTTAATAAAAAAATAAATTGTGATCCTGTCGTAAAAAGTCTTTTGCGAGCAAAATCAGACTTTTTACGATAATGTCAAAATGTCGACAAGAATAAGTTCCAAGGTCTGATACCCGATTAAAACCGGCGTGTCAAGCGGTTTTTGGGGCACGGGGCAAGCCCGAAAAACCCTTACATGCCTTATCATCTGAACCACCGAAACCATGAAACGGATCCCTATGACAAATGAAAACAGACGCGTTGGGCGGGCCGCGGGCGTGATCGGATTGGCGACGCTTGCCAGCCGCGTCATGGGATTTCTGCGGGACATGGTAACCGCCTGGTTTTTCGGAGCCGGCCGCCTGTCGGACGCGTTTTTTGTGGCATTCCGGATTCCCAACATGCTGCGCCGGCTCATGGCCGAAGGGTCTCTGAGCATGGTGTTCGTTCCGGTGTTCACGGAATACCTGACCGGAAAAGGACGTGAAGAGGCCTTTCGCATGGCCTTTGCGGCATTCCGGTTCCTCTCCGTGGTGCTGGTGGCCATCACCCTGGCCGGAATCATCTTTTCGCCCGGTATCGTACGGCTGATGGCCCCGGGGTTTGACGGCGAAAAACTGGCGCTTACCGTCCTTTTGACCCGCATCATGTTCCCTTACGTGTTTTTCATCTGCCTGGTGGCCCTGTGCATGGGTATCCTTAATGTGCTGGGGCATTTCGCCGCGCCGGCTTTCGCGCCGGTTCTGCTGAACCTGGCCATGATCGGTTCCATGATCTTTATCGCCCCGCACATGCAGCAACCCGTCATCGGCCTGGCCATAGGCGTTATTATCGGCGGCGTGCTCCAACTGGCGCTCCAGGTACCGTTTCTGCGGCGATACGGTTTTCGCTTCCGCCTGAAAACCGCGTTCTACCATCCGGGCGTGCACCGGATCATCCTTCTGATGGGGCCGGCGGTCATCGGGGCCGCGGTCCACCAGATCAATATTTTTGTAGGGACCCTTCTGGCCTCCCTGCTGCCCGAAGGCAGTGTATCGTATCTTTACTACGCCGACAGGCTGATGGAATTTCCCCTGGGGATTTTTGCCATTTCCCTGTCGGTGGCGGTTCTGCCCAGCCTTTCGCGCCAGGCTGCGGCCCAGGATTTTGACGCCATAGCCAATACCTTCGCCCATGCCATGAATTTGACCTTTTTCATCACGTTGCCGGCCATGACCGGACTCATCATCCTGAGTGAACCGATCGTCGCGCTCCTGTTTCAGCACGGCGCATTTGACACGGAAAGCACCCGTGCCACGGCATTCGCCCTGGTCTGCTACAGTTCGGGTTTGTGGGCGTATTCGGCGGTCCGTATCCTGGTTGCGGCCTTTTATTCCCTTCAGGATACCAGTACCCCGGTTAAAATGGCGACAATTGCCATTATCGCCAATATCCTGCTGAGCCTCGCGCTGATGGGGCATCTCCTGCACGGGGGGCTGGCCCTGGCAACAGCCCTGGCATCCATGATCAATTTCAGCCTGCTGGCTTATGTCCTGCGGAAAAAAATGGGTTCCCTGAAATGGCAAAAGATGATTGTGTCGGTATTGAAATCCGTGGTATGTTCCCTTGCCATGGGCGTCGGCCTCTGGATGTATCTAACCTGGTTTCCGGCCGCCGCTCATGTTTCAAAAACAAACACCCTCTTGCGGGTAATGGGTGGGGTCGGGGCCGGCATGATCCTCTATATCGCCGCCGCTGTTATGCTGAGATGCCGGGAACTCAACGATATTCTGTCAATGTTTAAAAAAGGATAGAAGGATTGATCGACATGCAGATCCGACCGGTTCATATCACGTTTGCGTTTGTCGCCGCCGTGCTCATGATCATCGGCATCGGCTATCTTACCATTTACGGCGACGGCGGCTGGCGGGAATTAAACGCCATGAAGCGGGAACTGGCGGATATCAAGACCGAGAGCCGACGGATCGAACATGAAAACGTCCGGATCTACCGCAAAGTCGACCGGTTGAAAAACGACCCGGAATATATGGAAAACGCGGCCCGGCAGGAATTAAAGCTGGTCGGCGAGAATGAAATCGTCTTTACGATAAAGCAACCGGAATAGGCCATACGGCGGGACCGGGCCGCCGCCGATTTTCGGTCCATCAACTGATTCAGCGGTTTCTGGCCCGCCGGAAGGAACCCAGAATGTCGCGGATCGATTCCGGATATTTTTCCGTCTGAAACTGCTTGACGATTTTCAGCGCCACCCTGCCGATCACCGGAATCCGCCAGATATAAGGAACAGTGAACCGGATATCCAGCAGATTGGCTTTTCCGGGCATGAGATCCTTTTCCCCGGCTTTCCGGGTGTCGCTCTCCGATACCAGTGCATCCAGCCCGAAATGAATGCGGATGCCCGACTTTTCGACTTCTTTCCTGTCGGCGGTTTTCTTTCTGGCGGATTCTCTATCATCGTTTTTCGTTTTGTCGCTCTTTTCCAGCTTTTCAATGACTTCAAAGGCTCTTTCAACTTTTTTTTCATTTTCCTTTGGCATCGGCATCTCTCTTCCTCCCGATCTGCATCAGGGTATTTGCTATGGTTTCGACATCTTCCACGGCCTTTTGCACCTGTTGACTGAATTTCCGGTTGGTTGCCACAACAGAGGCATACTCGTTGAGGTTTAATCCCTTCCGGTTGAAATTCTCATAAACGCCGCGGGCGGGATAGACCGCCTTAAGGCATGTCACGTGGGGCGGCAATACCTGCTTGAAATACGAATAACATTTATCGACACCGGTCCGCGGGTGTGTGAACACGGGTAGCACGTGAAACCGGCCTTTTTTTTCCGGCACCGCCAGCACGATATCCTTGATGATGGGATAAAGGTTGGTTAAAAAAGCAGACTCATCATTTGTCAACTGTCGCATGGGGATCACCGCCAGGTCGCAAAAGGCGCATGCAAACCGCGTATGCAGCTTGCCGGTTCCCTCGCCGGGAATATCCATGACCATCAGTTGGTTGTGCTGGGCGATGGCCTTGATCCCTTCCTGGAACACCTCTTTCTGGGTGCTGGAAATATGATGAAACGAGACCTTGCTGCAATCATAGCCCATCTCTTCCCGCTCCTCCCACCAGCTTCTGAGGGTTCCCTGGGGATCGAGCTCCACTAAGGCAATGGAATCAAAAGCCCGAGATATTGCGGTTGAAAATGCGATGTTAACGGCCAGAGTACTCTTTCCCGTGCCGCCCTTGGTCTGAACAAAACCGATAATCATTCAAAAATTCCTTGAAACAGACGTCCCTGTGAACACCGCCTGTTTTTACGCGTGTTTCATATGATTTTTCAACCAGCCGACCGCTTGAAGCTTTTTTCCGGAACGGCCATCTCCTTGCGGGCCTCCCGAGCCCGCCGCGCCACCTCGGCGATATCGGCATCGGAATAGACGCCGTTGACCCCGGAAATGGCGGCCAGCTTCATCCCATGCTTGAGCCCGAGCTTGTAGATTTCCTTGACTTTCTGCCATTCGATTTCCCGGCCGACGGTAAATATCTCATACCGGCCCTCCAAAGCCAGCACGATGGTTTCCGCCAGGCAGGCATAAGCCACCCTGGGCGGCAGCCCGATATCACGCATTTCGACATTTTCTCCGGGCAGCAGGATTTCGCCGGATTCGATCACCAATACATCCGGGCGCTTGGCCACGTCCTGTGGAGACAGGTCCAGAGGTCGGGCAACATCTGTGATCACGCACCCGGGTTTGACTTTCATGATGTCGATGACGCTCTTGCCGCCGCCGGCAGATGTGGCCGTGACGATCACGTCCATATCGGCCAGGAATTTATCGGCCCGTGTGGAAATCTCCACGTGCACGTCAGGAGTCTCATCGAGGATCGACTCCTTCAGGGCCAGCAGTTTCGAATGCCGGACATCCACCATGTAGACATCGGTAAAGGCCATGGCCAGAAGCCGGCAGCAGACCGATCCGATGGCTCCGGTAGCCCCCACCACCATGGTTTTGGCTTTTAATTTCTTCCGCTTCTCCACCGTGATGAGCCCCATGCGCCGGACCGCGTCGGCCGCGGCCCAGAGGGCTCCGGAAGCGCTGTAGCTGTTTCCTGTTGTGATGGGGATATCGGCCAGTTTCGCAACGGTCTTGCCAGCATCCCCCACCACCTTGGTGAAGGCCCCCAGGCCCATGATCTGGGCACCGAGACGCTTGGCCATTTTTGCGGCCTGGAGCAGTCGCTTGTAGGTGAATTCCGCGTTGTGCGCCAGCATCTGCTTTGGCGTTCCGCCAACGGTGATAAGCCATCCTTCCGCCTCCACCCCGAAGGGGGACTTGATGCCGGTGACCTTGGAATAGACCATGGGCGGGGAATAGGCGATGATTTTTTCCACCACATCCATGAACCCCTTTGGCGCGAACCGGGATGCCAGTTCGATGGTCGGATCTTTCTTCAGCTGCTCCTGTGAAAGGGGATGAATGACAAAAGCGAACCGGTTGATGCGCTTGAACTGGCCCTGGGGGTAAATCTGACGGGGATCCAGACGCTGTTCGCTGATGACCTCCAGCAGATCATCATCGGTCAGTTCATTTAAGGGAATCTCCAATGCCGCGGCGATCAAGGCCTCCAGCACGTTAAAGCCCACCACCTGTTCCAAAATCTTGGGTGTGCAGTCAATGACCACATCCACCCCCCGCTCCTTGAGAAACTGGATCCGGTCCTCATAAACAACAGATGTGATGACGGTCTTGCCCCCCAATTCCTCCAGGCCGCACCCTTTCAGATAATCATAAAAATCATACGTCGGAACCACGAGGATGGATGTCTTCTGAATGGCCTTTCGGACGATGTATTCATTCCACGCTCGAAGCGGCATGGCCGAAGACGCCAGTCGCCGGATAGGCACCCAGTCCAGGACGTCGTGCACGCCCTTGGCATAAAAATCAAGTTCCTCAAGAGAATGAAGAAATTTGGGAATACCGTTTTCAAACACAGGATCGGCAAAGGTCAAGTTATCGGTCCACTCGGAAATGACCTTTGCAATACGGTAGTTGTGCAGGCCGGAGAGAAACAGCACTTTGGAATGGTTGAAATAATTGTTGCCGTGTTTGAACTGAAGATGCCGGATCGCCCATTCGTAAGATACCCGTTGCAGCCGCTCGCCGGTGGTGACAGGCGCGGAGATGCGGGCCTTTAGCTTTTCGACTTTTTTCAACTGGTCGGCCATGGCCCGGCTGGAGCCGATGGCATAGTCGAAATCCAGCCCCCCCAAGCAGATGGCGTCGGCTTCGACGCTCCACTGCTCCATCAGGTCCGCGGCCAGAATCACATCCCCGTCGGTGCCGATCCGCTTGATGGTAAACTGCTGTCCCAGGAATTCAGCGACAAATTCATAATCATCGGCACTCTTGCCAAGGCTGATACTGACAATCTGCTTCACGGCCTCCTCCTTATTAACATTGACATGATCGTTCTCCATTGATCTGAATTGTTGCCGGTGATGCAAATCCGTCATCTTTGATGGCATTTGCCGGACAGGCGTCCATGGCTTCCCGGCACAGCCGTTGTTCTTCATGGTTTTCCGGCTGTCGATAAACATAATTGTTTCCCACGGCAAGCTCTATATCCGTGTTTTCCCTGAAGTTTGCCGGCGCAATCTCGGCGCACAGGGTGCATCCTATGCACACCCGTGTCACGTAAAATCTGCCCGGCACGTTTTCGGAAAATTTTTCTTCGTTATCCTTCATCCGCCCAGACATATCTTGCGCTAAAAATACCTTATTCCGAAAAGAAACGGCATCATAAGGGAATGATAAAATTCAAAATACTCCTGCAGCTCTACCCCTCCCTGCCGGTGAAGGCGGCAACCATCGAAGCATACCGGGATTGTCGGGCAGATGGACGCGGACGCGTCACCCGCAGGACAAACATAAAAAACACCGTTTATTACCGAAAAATCCGTTCATTGACTCTTAATCAAAATAACATAATGATGCTAAAGATATAAATTATTATCCGTGCCGGGCGCGTTTGTCAAATAAAAATAGTTTACGTTTTCATTAACTTTCAATGGGTTGAAACCCTCCGGCGAACTCCACGAAATTTCGTTGCTGTAAGAATGCCGCAAAACGGCGTACAATGGTCTTTTACGATTCCGTCTCCCTATATTAATCAGAAAAGGTTCCTGAAATAAGGAACATTCTTTATTTTTTTAAGCCGAACAGCTCTGCCGGACGGCCTTGAGCCATCCCTCATAATGGGCTATCCGCTTTTCTCCCGGCATGCCGCCTTCCCATTTTTTATCAAAAGCCCACTGGCGGCTGAGTTCGGACAAGTCCTCCCAAAAACCCACGGCCAGGCCGGCGGCATAAGCGGCGCCCAGCACCGATGTTTCCCTGTTTTTAGGACAGATAACGGGCAGATCCAGGATATCGGCCTGAAACTGCATGAGCAGCTCGTTTTGAACCATACCGCCATCCACTTTTAATGCCTTGAGGCGGATGCCGGAATCCTTTTCCATGGCTTCGAATATTTCCCGGACCTGAAATGCGCAGGCTTCCAGAACGGCCCGGGCGATATGACCCTTGTGAATATAATGGGTCAGGCCGGTAATCAGGCCCCGGGCGTCGCTACGCCAGTATGGGGCAAAAAGCCCGGAAAACGCCGGAACAAAATATATGCCGCCCGAATCGGTCACGGTATTGGCCAGTTCCTCGATTTCAGGAGACGTCCGGATCAGGCCGAGATTGTCCCGGACCCACTGAACCAGGGATCCTGCAATGGCGATGGATCCTTCCAGGGCATATACAGCCGGCCGGTTCCCGATCCGGTATCCCACAGTGGTCAAAAGCCCGGATCTGGAAGCAACCGCCTTTTCACCGGTGTTGAGCAGCATGAAACAGCCGGTGCCGTAGGTATTTTTAGCTTCACCGGGCGAAAAACAGGTCTGGCCGAA
>CAYZXZ010000077.1:0-12520 GCA_964481615.1 uncultured Desulfobacteraceae bacterium
CAGTCAGTGGCCGGAAGCCGGGCCGATTCGGGTGATGTTTCAGGACGAAGCCCGCATGTGAACCCTGCCGTGCCGGTGTTTGGCGATCAGGAGAAGGCAGGCCACGTTTGCCGCAAGCGCTACCGCGCCCACAGAGATCATCAGCAGGCTCACCGGATCACTCCCGAAGATAAACCAGCGCAAGACCTCGATGAGCACGCCAACGGCAAGGGCGACCTGAAACACGCCGCTTGCGGACGCGGCATTGGCCTGGCGCCGGCGGGATTTACCCACGGCAAAAAGTGCGATGCCATAAACGAATGCATCGGTAAGCATATCCAGCGCGTCGGCGATCAGGGCCACGGATTCGGCCCACCAGCCCGTCATCATCTCGGCAACAAATATCACCCCGTTGATGATCAGCAGGATCCACAGGGTTTTGCGCTCCAGAGCGGCGGCTTCCTCCGGTTCGCAGCAGCAACAGTCTGCCATCCGCGTTTCCTTTAGAAATCCGACCAGTCGGTCACCGGTTGCAGCGGTATCGGCGGATAGATCCGGCAGTGGGCCGGCGGCATGGAATTATAGACCCAGTCGATGTCCACAGCGCCGGACCGGATGCCCCGTCTGCGCGAGAACCCGGCAAAAGTCCCCCGGATCAGCACATCCTCCATGCCGAGGGTCAGGCCGAAGATGGCCACGGTTTGCCCGGAGGGGATCCGGGCCAGTTCCGACTGCCATGCCAGGGAGGAAAAGACCAGGCGGCGGCTGTCCGCGGCTTGGCACTGGAGCAGGGGGACGATTTCCGGAAACCCGTCGGCCTTAACATAAGCGATGAATTTAAGGGCGTCCATGGCATTGAACAGGTTTTCGGCAAAAGGCGATAGGATCCGATCGGAATTGCCCGTTGCCCACCCGCTTTTGACGATCTTCGTCAGCAGGGACGAGACGATGATGGCGGGCAGAGGAAGGCCGTCGGGTCCCCGGGTGTCCACGAGATCCAGGTAATGCACGGTGTTGATGCCGAAATAGGTGTTGTACCGGAACATGGGCAAATCATTGTAGGACTGGTATTCCGGGCCCTCGGTCCGGTCATGGGTCCACCGGGCATGGCCCCGCCACATGCGGCGATCCATGGTCATGACCAGAAAGGCGATGTTGGGGTTCTGCCGGATATTGGCCTTGCTGACGCCTTTGCAGAATTCGCCCAGGGTGACCTGTTTCGGTCCGGCGGCCTGAAGGGAGGTGATCAGGGTGATATGAGGCATGCCGTCAGGATTGATGGAGGCCACCAGGGCGATTTTTTCATTGGGGAAAAGCGCCTCGATGGTCGGCTTATCAAATGTGTTTTGCGGATACATTGTCGGTCTCCGTTTAAGGGGAATCGGTTTGGGGTGAATCGGTTTGCAACCGGGTGGCGCCGGATGTGAAAACAATGTCCGGATTCACGCCCGATCGCCTTGCCGCCGCCGCCAGATCATCCATGACGGCTGCGTCCAGCAGTGGCGTGTCGTGAAACGGCCATTTCAGATCCAGGCGCAGGTATTTATCCCGGCAGAGGTTATTGAAGGCGCAAAGGTCCCAGCGGCACACAACATCATTGATATTTGCCGAGATCCATTTGCCGATGGCCGAAATATTTTCCGAAGCTGCCGTGGCCCCTGGAATGATGGGGGTCCGTATCCAGAGATCCCGGGGATGCAGGTGGGACCGCATGTAATCGGCAACATTAAGCAGATTTTCCAGAATCCCGGCGTTGTCATGTCCCGTAAACCGCTTGTGGGTGTCTTGGTCCATGAGCTTGAGGTCGAACAGGACCAGGGCCGCATACGGCAGGAGCCGGTCCAGCGCTTCGGGCGCGCAGTATCCGCAGGTGTCGATAGCCGTGTGCAGGCCATTTTCCCGCAAGGCTTTGAGAAACAACCCGCCAAACCCGGACTGCATGGCGGGGTCCCCGCCGGACAGGGTCACCCCGCCGCCCGAGGTTTCAAAATAGGCCCGGTCCTTGATCACTTCCCGGACCAGGTCATCCACGGACCATGTTTTCCCGAGCATTTCCAGGGCCGTTCCTGGACATTCTTCGGCGCAGGCCCCGCACGCGGTACAGCGATTCCGGTCGATGCGCATGCCGTTTTCGGTCAGATCCAGCGCGTTTTCGGTACAAACCGACAGGCAGGTCCGGCAGCCGATGCAACGGGTCCCGACCCAGACGAGCTGGGGCCTGGGGGAGATGCTTTCCGGGTTGTGGCACCACGCGCACTTGAGGGCGCACCCTTTGAAAAAGACCGTTGTCCGGATGCCAGGCCCGTCTTCGGTGGACATGCGCACGATCTCAAGGATCATACCCCTTGGCAGGTTGTTCGGGTCATCAGTTTCTGTTTTCAAATCATCAACGCCGTTGATTTGACGGCATCGAAAAAGTCCATTTGCGATTCCGTCTTAATTAAGTATTGATATCAACTGCCTGCGATATGGGGCTAAAATCGCTGATGACTCAGCCGGGCGATCACCTCGTTCTGAAGCTCTTTGCCGATGGCCGTGAAATAGGCGTTGTAGCCCGTTATCCGCACCAGCAGGTGCCGGTAGTTGGCCGGGTGCTCCTGGGCGTCTTTGAGCATGTCCGGATCGAGCATGTTGACCTGGAGGCAGGTGCCGCCGTTATGGGCGTATCCCCGCAGGAAGGCCTTGAATTTTTCCCGGTGCTCCGGGTCCCGGAGCATGGACGGATTAAAGGTGATGGTATGGCTGGCGCCGTTGGGAAGGCTGTTGAGATAATCCTCCCAGTCGCCGCTGCCGTCGTCGGCTTTTCCGCCCAGGGCCTTTCCCACGGAATTGGCGTTGGCCGTGGGGCCGTTGATGTCGGCTCCGGCCGACGGGCAGATGGCGTTGGACAGAAACTGCCCTTTTTTGCGGCCGTCCGCCGAAGCGGCCATGACAAACCCGTCGCCGGCCCAGTAATTCCAGCTCAGCATGCCGGGCCGGAATTGCCGGTTCGTGGAGGCGGTTTTATGCTTCCAGGCTTCTTCGGTCCAGAGATCCATGACGGCAAGGGCCATGGCATCGGCCGCGTCATGGTCCCGGCCGTACTTGGGAGCCCGGTTTTTGGCCAAGGCTTGGAGTTTTTCATGGCCCTCCCAGTTGGCACGCAGGGCCGCGATCAGCTCGAACATGGTGCATTTTTTTTCATCAAATACCAGGTATTTGACGGCCAGCAGGGAATCCACGGTTGTGGCAAATGTCACGGCCTCCATTGTCACTAGGGAAATCTCGGCCCCGCCCTGGGTGATGTCTTTTGCGTTTTCCGCGCACCCCCGCACCAGGCAGGAGAGATAGGGCGTGGGCAAAAACCGGGCGCGGACAGCCTCGGACCGCTCATACAGATCCACACATTTTTGAATGATATGCCGGGTCTGGATTTCATAGGCGGCCCAAAATTGTTCCCAGGATGTAAATGCGGCAGCATCGCCGGTGTCGGGACCGTCCTGACGGATTTTTTCGGTCTTTCCGGTGACGATATCGGTAAAGGGAACGATGTCGTGGCCGCCGGTCAGAGCCAGTTCCACGGCTTTAAGCAGGTTGAGATTACAATCCACGGTGCCGGACCGGTCATTGCCTGCCATGGTATTTTCCAGGCACCCAACGGGCGCGTAATCGTGCACATTATTTTCATTGATCAGGCAAGTCAGGCCTGCGATCTTTGCTTCGCGGAGCATGCCTGCCATGGAACGCTCGTCGAAATTGATCAGAAAGGGGGCACCCTGGCTGTCGGCGATCATGTCCACCATTTTATCGAGCAGATCATTTGACGTGTTCCGGTGCATCCGGATGTTGGGTTTGGGCTCCAGGATTGGGCTCATCTCGTCGATGACCTCCAACATGGCCCAGGTCAGATCATTGGTCATGTCCCGGCCGTCTTTTCCCAAACCGGACAGGGTGATGAGCTGGCCGAACCCGGAGGTGATCCCCTGGTAGCCGTTGCGGATCATGGCGTCATAGGCCGTATTGCAGTGGACCCAGAAGCATTTGAGAATTTCCTTGCCGAATTCCCGGTCCATGCCGTTTTTCAGGGAAGATTCCCAAAAAGGGTAAAGGTACTGGTCGATCCGGCCGAAACTGACGCCCGGGCCGGGATAATTCTCGTCGCTCATGATCAGCATATGATTGATCCAGAGGGCCTGGACCGCCTCCCAAAAGTTCCCGGCCGGCTCCCAGGGGACCCGGTCCAAGTTGGCAGCCATCTGCCCGAGTTCCTGCTTCCGGTCGGTGTCTTTTTCGGATTCGGCCAGTTTACGGCAGAGCGTTGCATATCCGGCCGCCAGATCCCGGGCCATGGTGGCCGCGGTCATCATGGCCCGCAACTGGGCGCCTTTTTCGCCTTTTTTCCCGGTTTCCGTCAGATTGCCGTAGCGGGCTTCGAGATTTGCATGAATTCCCTTCCACCCCAGAGTCAGGGCCGTGGGGTGATCCGGGATCAGGTGCCCGCAGGTGGCCCCGGCGTTGCCGTATCCGTGATCGTGAAACCACTTGACCGCGGCCCGGCTTCCTGTGTTCCCCGCGGTCAGGCGGTCGAATTCCTTCTGTTCCGTTTCGGTCAGACACATGGAGGCCTGGATATTAAACCGGCCTCCGGCGAGCAGATCGCCGGGAAGGATTTCCTTGGGCAGATGGCGGACCATGACTTCCCGGATAAACCAGGCCCTGCGCTCGACAATCGGTTTGGACCAGAAATCGGCAGGGATCGGCACGGGCCGGGCCGCCTGGCGGTATGAACTGCGCAGGGTCTGCATGAGCAGGTAGGTTTCCGGCACGATATAATAGGTCATCTCATTGAACTGGACATCCCAGGGGGTGCCGGTGGTCCAGGAAGTGAACGTGTTGTTCCAGGTTCGGGCCGTGCCTTTGAAATAATAGTTCCGAAGACCCTGGATGCGGGAAGAGAGTCCGTGGGGCGATTTGATGTTAAAGGGTATTTTTTCAGCGACTTGTGCGCTCATGGGGGGATTTCCTTGAATTAAGGATTGTTTTCTCATCCGGTTGAACAGCAAAATAAGCATATCCCTTTTGAAAGGGAATTTCAACCGGATTGGAGGATATGGGAAGGGGAAAAAGTTTTGCCAAACTGCGTTGGGTAGAACGGAACTGGGTCATGAAATACATGGACCCGCCATTACCCGGTCCGAATCCTTGTCTGGTGGAAAGGATGCCCGAAGTACGGCAGCCGCGATATATTCCATCAGAAGAAGATTTCTGGAAGGTTTATGACATGGCAGAAAGACAGGATAAAGTGTTATTGCTGACGTTCCTCCATTTGGCGGCCCGGCGAGGTGAAATTTTTCAGCTGCAATGGGATGATGTGGACTTTATCAGTCGCCGTATCAGGCTGAAGACCCGGAAAAGAAGAGACGGCACCTTGGAATATGATTGGCTTCCGATGACCGAGGAACTGCGTAAGGCCCTAAGATGGTGGTGGGAAAACAGGCCGATTAAAAACCATGATTATGTTTTTATCTGCGTGGAAGAAAGCATATCAAGCCAGGAGCATTATGGACAACCTTTTAAACAGCGACGCCATCTGATGAATCGGCTATGTGATAAGGCCGAGATAAGGCGCTTTGGTTTCCATGCGATCCGGCATCTGACGGCGACCATTCTTTATCATGCGGGATATGATCTCGGTGTAATTCAAGCTATTTTGCGACATAAGTATGCTACCACGACAAATCAGTATCTGCGTTCACTGGGTCTGGAAAATTTGAGAGCTGCCATGGAGGAAGGACTTCCCATTCCCAAGGCTCAGGTAATTAAATTGCCGATCACAAAACAAAAGAAGCTGAAAAATGCTGAATAAAAAAAGCCGTCAAAGGAGCCGTCAACCCCTTTGCGGCTTAAGTGAAAAAATGTAACTCACTAAAATAATTGGCGTCCCCAAGGGATTCGAATTTTGAATATAACTTCCTTGAATAATTTAATATTAATTTTTAAATTTTTTAAAATGCCACCAACAATACCATCAGAATTTTTTATAAAGGGTCATGGAAATATTATCGGCAAAAAGAAAAAAACAGCCTTTTTGATTTTAAATCCAGGTGCCAGGTCGGTTCAGAATAATACCATTTGGCAGAGTAACTTGATCAGGAAATTGACTTTTTGAAAGATCTCATTAGTGTCTGGTTAAGAGTTGAATAATTCCAGTTGTATATGAGCTGGTGCTTTTTTAGTATTGTACGGTAATCGCCTTCATAACGATTCACACATTGACGAAATTTTTTCTTCGGGAGGAAATCGATCACTTGGGAAAAAACGGTTTGCCCTTTGTTCATGACATGGCTCCTTTCGGGTTTTTCCCGTCAGGGGACCATAAAACCGATTTTGGGGCAAATTCAAATCGATCCCTCTTCTTTTTACAAAAATATATAATAATTTTAAAATATTAATTAACATTTTAAAAATTTTAACCGGACACTACTGGCCTCATTTGTAAAAAAACTTTATAATAGTTTGGCGCATCTCAATTCTCTAAATTGCTGAATATTATTTCAAGTCCTCAAAATTATTATTGTTTTTTTGGGTCTAATCGTATAAAAATTTAAACATTTATTTTTTTATTTGAAAACACTATGCCAGCAATGGTGCATTTTGAGACTTCAAAAAAGAATTCAGAATAAATAATTTAAATAATTGAGTTAATGATTATTAAAATTTTTCATTTCTTATATCTCCAACTCAAAAAAAGGGGACTCTTTAATGAAAAGCATCCTCACCGCCTGCCAACCAAGATCAGACATTTTACAAGGCACATTTAACCCTGAAATTTTTACCGCGTCGTTAAGCGAGGTGATTGACTTTTATCGAGGTGAGAGCCAAGCGATTCATGCGATCTATACAGACGCCAAGCAGTTCTTTACTGAAGGAACCTATCCAACGGATGGGCTTAAAATGGTTCTTGCCGAGGTCTTCGCAAGGATCGATGGAGATGGCACGGCGCCGGCTATTCATCGCCTTGAAACAGCATTCGGCGGCGGTAAGACCCATACGTTGATCGCCTGCGCCCATATCGGTTTTAAGGGAAACGATCTTGACCCAGTTGTCAAAAATATCATTGATAAAAAAATTCTGCCAAAACCCGGTGAGGTTTCTGTTGTTGGGATTTCCGGGGAACTATTGCCTGTCCATAAACCCAAGGGGACAAAGCTCATTCCTTATACGCTATGGGGGGAAATCGCATTTCAAATCGGCGGGGAAGACTTGTATCGGACTGTCGATCATGATGCCAATCTTTATGCGGCTCCAGGGAAGAATTATTTTGATACCGTTTTTAAGGGACGAAAAGTTCTGCTGATGATTGATGAATTAGCCCAATATGCGGCTCGGCTCGCAGCCGTGCGTCCTGATGGCGGGGATCAACTGGCAGCATTTTTGATGGCTTTGCATGGATATGCGCGGTCCAGCTCCGGCATATCTATTTTGCTCACATTGGCCGGCGCAAAAGATGCTTTTGCCAATCAGACTGCTCACTTGGTTGATTTGTTGTCTAAAATAACCGGCAAAGAAATAGAAGCAGATGATGCGCTCGGCATCGGACAGCAAGCGGTGGATAGTATTGCCAGCGTGGTTGCAAGAGACGCCACATCGGTTGTTCCGGTCCAGGCTGCTGAAATTTCACGAGTGCTTGCCAAACGGCTCTTTATCAGCATAGATGAATCAACAGCATCTGAAACCGCGAGCTCATACACGGAAATGTACCGTAAAAATTCTTCTCTGCTTCCTGCAGAAGCTGTCCGAGAAGACTTTCACACCCGCATGGTCGCACATTATCCATTTCATCCCACATTAATTGATTTTCTAAACAACAAATTGTCTGCTTATGAAAATTTTCAGGGGACCCGCGGTGTATTAAGGGTTCTGACGTTGGCGGTTCGGAGCATATGGAACCAAAAAACAGAAATCCCGATGATCCACAGTTGTCATTTAAATCTTCGGGATGCCCGAACAGTCGCTGAAGTGATTGGACGCACGAGCAGCAATAACTTACTCCAGGTTCTTAATGCCGATATCGGTGGGGCAGACACGGATAACATTGCTGGCGGAAAAAGCAATGCTGAACTGGAGGATCTGCAAAACCCCCATCCTGAAGGATGGCGATTGCATGAGTATACATGGAAAACGGTTTATTTAAACAGCTTGGTGGACAGTGGGAAAGGTCTTGAATCCAACTTGTTCGGATTGACCGAGCAGGATGCCTTATTCGAAATCAGTTTCCCTACCATGACGCCCCCCCAGGTTTCAGAAGCCTTAAAAAAAATATCCACCAGCGCGTTTTATCTGCGATTTGAACAAGGCCGATATTACGCCAGCCTGGAGCCTTCCATCAATATTGCCTTGGCGAAAATCCGTAAGGGATTAACAAAACCCGACCTTGATAATTTATTGGATGTCACAGCCCGAAAAGTCGTCAGCGCGGAAGTCTCAAAATTTAATATTGTTACCGATGTCACAATGCCGGAGCATATTCCGGATAATAAGGGGAAGCCCACTCTGGCATTAACCGCATTGATGGCAAAAGATATCAATGTCAACGAATTTATCACCACAGCTGGCCAGAACCGCCCGCGTATTGAACAAAATCATGTTCTTTTATTGGTTCCTGATACTGTCAAAATTAAGGGGGTCCGTCACGAACAAGAAGCGTTGTTTAAATCCCTTGATTCGCCCATGGAAGAATCCAGAAACAAGTTGCGGGAACTGGCCCGGGCAGTGCTTGCCATGCGGAACCTCAAAAAGAATCCTCAAAATCACGGAATCAATCCCAAAAAGCTCGATGAAGATGATTTTAAACAGCGATTTACTGAAAGGGAAAACGCCCTCATCTCAATGGTTACAGAGAGCTATCGAAATCTTTGGTTCCCTTCCGCCAATGGACAAATCGTTTGTAAAGAAATCCGAACCGCCGGCGGCGAAGGCGGTGTTTCCGTGTTGGAGCAGATTCGCAAAACCCTTATTGAAGATAAAGAGCTACTTACTTCCGATTCGACCACCCAATCCGATCTGGCAAGTTTACGCAAATTGTTTTTTCCAGCTCCATCTATTGATGTTGTAGAAGTCCAAAAATTAAAAGAAAATTTCTGTCGGTTGCGTTCGTGGCCCATCCTTGAATCCCCTTTGGTGTTCGATCAGATCATTCGCGCGGGCGTGAATCGCGACTCATGGTGTTTATTTAAGATGGGAAGCGAGGAAACCACAAAGCCGGTTGAATTTTATAGCCGGGATACCGGTGAACTTCCTTTAAATATTGAAATTGGAAAAGGCTATTCTCTGGTGACACCCGAAGGCGCTAAAAAGAGAGGATGGGGCAAACCCAAAGGGCCGGATAAGCAAAAGATCAAAGAATGGATTCGTCAAATTACTTCTCAAAATCCCATTGCAACTGTATCTGATACTTTAAAAAACCTTACTGAAAAATACGGCGAAGTGGAAAACTCAGGCTTCAAAGAAGCCCTTGTGGATCTCATCCAGGCAATCCAGTTGATGGCTTTTAAAGGCAAAGTTGATCAAATTGAAAAGCCGAATTTACTTTATGGAACAAAAGCCGCTTTTTATTCTCCTGACCCGGCTGATGTGGTGGTCACCCCGGCCAAAGCTTCGGAAAAGGGATGGATAAAAGATGAGATTGGAGAGGGTGGCCCAATAAAGAGCAAAGGAATTCTCCTTTCAGGCAAGGACGGAGCGCATACATTGCTTCCTTTGCTCCGGCGCATCGGGTCCTTATATCAAAAGGGCGCAAAATCCAAAATCGACTCCATGGATTTAACGGATATGGCCCTTGAAAACGGCGGAACGTTAAGAATTTCCATTGAGAATATCCCTCCGGACTCCCTAAAGGATTTGGGTGAACTATTTGAGGTAGTCAGCGGGCTTGTAAAATTGGGTGACCGGACTGAAGGGTATCTGGATATCCAACATCCCCAGGATGGATGTGCATTTGTGGAAGAACTTAACAAACAGAATCAAAAACCGGAAAAATAAATGAAGAAAAAAGACCTGACCAAAAAAGATTTACTGCTTCATTATAATAAAAAGGTCAAACCCGAACTATCCGGCGCTCCCTGGGTATTGCGGATCACAGAACATAAGGATAAACCCGTTCCGGTGTTTATCGTCAAGCAGAGAATTATGCCGGATCAGCGCACCGATGCCCAGGATCTGATTGCCCCTCGATCGGTGTTGATTGAGCGGGGATTAATTTATGGCCCCCAGCAGCGACGGTGTATGCCTGTCGTTAAATCAATTTTGAGCCGCGTCGATGATCACAAAGGAATTTCCTTGGAACTTCATCAATACCTCAATGGGCCGCCAATTTCATTTCGGGATAACCTCCATTTGGATGAAGATGCCGGATACAAGCTGGCCCTGATTTTTAAGCTTCAGGAGCGGATTAAGGAACTGGATCGGGTGGAGTTGATGGCCAGACGGATTGAACGGTTCACCAGGGAAGAGGCAGGATACTGGCACTCCAGAATCACCACCTTTGGCGATGTGGCCAACCGTTGGGCAACTGCCGGGATGAAGCTCATGCTCGGCGGCCAGCCGGGTGATCCGAATGTTGAGAGCATGTTGCAAGATTTGCGTGAACGAACCTAATTATTTTAACAATCTTTATATGGATTAAAAATGCCACAATACTGGAAAGATGACTTAAGACTCATTGAAGCCGGGTTCCCCTGCCACCAGGTGGGGGCTGAGACTCAACGTGAACGGGGTGCGAGTTCCGCGCTTCCACCGCTTTATTTTCTTCATGTCTGGTGGGCCAGACGTCCTTTGACGCCCAGCCGGGCAGCAATTCTGGCGTCCCTGCTTCCAGCCGATACAGACCCGGAGTGGTTTCTCAAACAGCTTGGCATTGAAAAAAAAGTGGTGGAAATCAACGGCCAGCCGTGGACGTTGACGGGGAAAATCTTAGATAAGATCCGACCTGATGATTCCGGGCATGAATTTATTGAAGTGGATGATTCCATTCTTGGGCTTTTGCACAAGGAAAATGAGCGGCGGAAACAAAACCGGCAAACAATTGCTTCTTTAAAATCCGATTCAAGTCTTGTCCATGATCCAATTTTAATTCGATGGGAAAAGGAATCTCAGAATATTGATGAACCTTGGCCAAGATATGGCGATACATTGCCTGTGAAAATTGTCGCTGCTGACCCGGCGCATGTGAATGATCGTATTCAGTTTGCTAAATCTGAACTCGTTAAATCCATCATTGGAAAAGAAATTAAATGGGATGCTGAAGACTTATATGGGTATTCCAGAGCATTTGCCAATTCACCTCAAAAAGATGAAAAAGCAAAAGTTATTCTTGACCCGACTGCCGGCGGAGGTTCTATCCCATTTGAAGCCATGAGACTTGGGCATCAGGTCATCGCCAATGAACTAAATCCTGTTGCATCCGTGATTCTGCATGCCACATTGGAATATCCTGCCAAGTATGGTCCTGATCTTGCTAAAGAGATTCAATTCTGGGGACAAAAGCTTGCAGACCATGTATCTGAACAAATGAAGGATATTACCCCTTTTTCTTCTTTGCCACCCCAAGAAAAATCAGATTTAGCCAATCATTGCATTAAATGCCCAGAAGTAATTCCACAATTTGATGTTCCGGAATATGATCAAACAGGAATACTTTACTGCCGTCAAGTAACCTGCCCCAACTGCGGGGGAGATGCCCCACTGCTCAATACCTGCTGGTTAAGCAAAGAAGCAGGCAGCCAATGGGGAGTTAAAATCATTCCAGACGGCCAGCCTCGAAAAGGAACCGTGCGATTTGAAACTTACCGGGTAAATAGGGGAAAGGGGCCCAATGGCGAAGACCCGGAATTTGCCACGGTCAAACGGGGGATCGGCATGTGCATCCACTGCCGCCAAGCCATTGATGCTGATGAAATCAAAGCCCAGGCCAGAGGCGAATCTCCGCACGGCACATGGAAAGACCGGCTTTACTGCGTGGTGGCGGTGCGGTTCCAGCCCAAGCTGGATAAACACGGCAAGCCACAGCGATATAGCAGCGGGGAAAAAGCCGGGGAAATCAAAACCGAAAAAATCCGATTTTTCCGGACACCCAATAAAAAAGACCTTGAAGCATTAGACAGAGCGGAAAAGCGGCTCAAAGAGAACTGGGACCGATGGGACGCTGCCGGGTTGATCCCCACTGAAAATATTCCCCTTGCTCATAAGACAAAAGAACCGTTGAGGGTGGGCATGACCCGCTGGTGCGACATGTTCACCCCGCGCCAGCTCTTAGGACACTTAACGCTTGTGGAGGAACTCAATCGCCTCAAACCTCAGATATTAGAAAAATTCGGAAAAGACAAAGGACGGGCAGTCGTCACCTATCTCCAGTTTGCCATTGATAAAGGGGTGGATTACAACAGTCGACAAACACGATGGATAACCCAGCGTAGTCAAGTATCTGGTACTTTTGGCCGCCATGATTTCTCATTAACCCCCATGCCCTGGTCGGGCACAACGAAGGATGAAAATGATAGGATTG
>CAYZXZ010000078.1:0-12275 GCA_964481615.1 uncultured Desulfobacteraceae bacterium
CAGGTAAAAGGCGGCGGACAGCCCGGCCGGGCCGGCGCCCACAATGGCCACTCTTTCCTGACGTTTGATTTCAACCTGGGGAAGCTCCGGTTCTTCCTGGGTATATTCCCAATCGGTTACAAACCGCTTCAACTGCATAATGGCGATGGGGTCATCAACCTTGCTGCGCGTGCATGCGGTTTCGCACGGATGGGTGCAGACCCGGCCGCAGATGGCCGGCAACGGGTTATACTTCCTGATTAAAGCCAGGGCCTCCTTGTATTTGCCCTGGGCAATCAGGGCCACATACCCCTGCACATGGATCCCGGCCGGGCATCCGGCCTTGCACGGAGAGACGCCGGCCTTGTCGATGGCATACGCATTGGGAGTGGCCTGGGGATAACGTTTGTAGGCCGCTTTTCGGTCAATAAGGCCGGTGTCGAATTCGCTCGGCAGCGCTACCGGGCAAACCTTGGCGCAATCACCGCACCCGGTGCACTTTTCAAGATTGACGAATCGCGGTTTTTTCCTGATGCGGACGCTGAAGTTCCCGGCTTCACCTGCGACCTCCTCCACAAAAGAGTAAGAAAGGATATCGATATTTAAGTGCTTGCCGACTTCAACGAGTTTGGGGGATATGATACACATGGAACAGTCATTTGTCGGAAACGTCTTGTCAAGCTGCGCCATTCTGCCGCCGATGGCCGATTCCCGCTCCGCCAGGTAGACCTTGAAACCGCTGTTGGCCAGGTCAAGGGAGGCCTGGATGCCGGCGATACCGGCCCCGACCACCAGGACGGCTCCGGTTGTTTTATTCGTCATCGATCTGCCTCCTTTTCAACACATTGAGCTTTGTCAACCGCGGTCCCAGATAACTGCGCTCGTTATCACCCAGAATCCCCATGGCCAGACAGATAATCGTCCACAGGTGAACCACGCGGTATTTTCCGCCATAATGCTCGCACATGTCTTCAATTTGAGCATGACAGTTATGACAAGGCGCAATGACATAGTCGGCTCCTGTTGCCAGGACCTGATCGAATTTTACTTTTCCATAGGCCCGTCTTTGTTCCGGAAACCCTCCCTGAAGCGCCCCGCCGCCGCCGCCGCAGCAGAAATTATTGGATCTGTTGGGCACCATCTCCACGAAATTTTCTTCTCCGACCACCGTTTTTAAAACAAACCTCAGATCGTTGACGATCTTGTCGGTTCCGATCTTGCGGGCGATGTTGCAGGGGTCCTGGATGGTGAACTTGATCTTAAGATCCTTATTCCAGTCGGAATTCACCTTTAGCGTACCGTCCTTGATCCAGTCGGCATAAAGTTCAATAATGCTTTTGAGTTCAAAGGAGTGCGGGATCTTGAATTTTCTCAATCCTTCCAGGATTGAAAAGTATGAGTGCCCTCACTCCGTATTGACCACGATCTTGCAGCCAAGATTGTTTTCAATGTGGTAGACGAACTCCTCCATTATATAGCGCCAGCCTTCATCATCGGCCAGAAACATGCAGTAGTTCTCACCGCCCCACATGACAGTGGGATAGGTCCAGTCAATTCCCGCGATATGAAGAATCTTCAGCAGGGGTCCCATCTCATCGGGTTCCGTCACCGGCTCCCTGGAATTCTGGTTCAGGGCAACAAGCGCCCCGACCCTGTCCACCGTCGCCTGAAGATCTTCGAATCCCGGGTGGGTGTCCCTGATTTCCTGGGCCACATCCTCAACAGTAAAGGCAAAATCCTCGGACGGCACGCCCATGGCATTTCCCGACCGGATATGCTGGTCACAGGATCCGCGAATCCCTTTTGGACGATTTTCCCTGGGCCAGCTCCTCCGCACATTGTAAATCATTTTTGGAATATCGATTTCCATGGGGCAGACGGTTTTGCATCTGGCGCACATGGTGCAGATCCACGTCCAGGGATGCTTTTTTACCTCTTCATCCATTCCCAGGAGCAGCATGCGCAGAAACTTTCTGGGGTCCATTCCAAACTGTTCCGCTGCCGGGCACCCGCCGGTGCAGGTGCCGCAGGTAAAACAAAGGTCGAAATTCGCGTTGGGCACGCGCGTTAAGATATCCTCCTTGAACTCGCTTACAAAATCATCAAGTTCGATTATCTCTGCCATGTCATTCTTCCTTATAATAGTTTGGCGGCGTTGAGATACTGCGCCAGCTTGTCCTCGCCGCCGATGGTTATGATATGAACGCCCTGGCAAAGATTCTTCAGCCCCATGACGGTCTCGGCGAACAGATCGATACTGGCCTTGGTCTGATCCGGCGCCTTTAAAAGCCTCTGGATAGCCCATTCCGGCACCAGACCAGACCTGAAATGCCGGTTTAAAAATTTCCCCATGCCGGCTGTTCTTAAAATCATTACCTCGGCAATGACCGGCACCTTGAAAACTTCGATCTGTTTCATGTAGCGCTCAAACTGTTCAAGATCAAATATCGGCGTTGTCAGAAAGTAGCCGGTGCCGACGTTCATCATGTCTTCCATTTCTTCCATGCCCCGCTTGGGAACGTTTCTTCCCCAGAGGGTTTCCACGCCGGCACCCAGGGTAAAATCCATTTTACCCGGAAGTTCCTTGCCGTCGATGGTCTGACCGGCCTTGAGGTGTTCCAGCACCGAGGCCAGCTTTCCGGAATCCACATGAAAAAACATCGATTCCTGAAGACTGTCTCCGGATATGCGATAATCCTCGGTAAACACCAGCAGATTCTCAACCCCGGCTTCATTGGCACTGACCAGATCCTTTTGCAGTTGAAACCTGTTCTTATCCCGGGTGGTGGTCTGATAAATGGCGTTAAAGCGATTCTGCCTCAGCAGGTCACAGGTTTTGATATTGTCCCCGACAACGCCTTCCATCTCTATCTCGGAGACAGACACGCCGTCCACGCGCCCTTTAACTTTTTTCAATCTTTCTATAAGGGATTCAGGATCTTCTTCACCCAGAGGCGCTTGAATTTCGGACGTGACGATAAATTTCTTTTTCTTCATAACCTCCTTTAAATTCATTGATTGCCTCCTGTTTTTTTCGTTTCCAGCAGTTTTGCCACCTCTTCTTTTAACTTCGACAGGGGCAGCGGCTTGGAAAAACAGATATCGGCTCCGCTTTCCGTCATCTGCTTGAATTTATCTTCGTCAAGATAGGCCGACAGAACAATGATCTTGATATGTTTGGTGTCCTCATTTGACTTGATCTTCTTGCAGACCTCGAAGCCTTTGATGTCCGGCATCATGATGTCTAGAATCAACAGGTCGGGATTAAAATGTTTAACCTGCAGGCCGGCCTCAAAGCCGTCGGAGGCGGAAATTACCTCATAATCATGGTCATCCTCCTCCAGGGCTTGGACAATTGACTCAATGATGATCAGATCATCGTCGACCACAAGAATTTTCTTTCTGTCTCCTGCCACTTTCTCTTCGGGAATCGGGATGCCCTGCTTTCGCATAAAGGCTTCCAGATCATCTCTTTTAATGCGTCTGTGGCCGCCAACGGTCCGGTAGGATTTGATGTGGCCGTCATCAACCCAGTTAATGATGGTTTTCGACGAGACATTGCAATATTTGCTTGCGGTGAATACGGTCAAGGTGTCATCCATATCGCCCCCCTTTTTGTTATTATAGGATTAATTATTGTCTGGATTTTATATTAATTATAGTTTTTATAGCTTGTCAAGAACTTTTTAAAAATATAATTAATATAAAACCTATATATTCTCCCCGCATGACAACACGGATGACCTTTCCCATAAATCCGTCTGTGACATCGGGAGCAAGTTGCCGCCCGGCGACCGGACGGCCCGGAACCATTAATTCAATTTCTAAATCAAATGTGTTATAATATACTCGCTATCAAGGAGGCGGGTATATGTCGAGACCGGCAAGCGGCAAAGAAGTGTTGGAAAGCGCGAGGGATTGCTTATTAAAAGCGCGTACGATTAATGAGCTTCGGCAGGCGCAAGATGTTTCAGGACGAAGCCCGCTTTGGGCGGATTTCCGACACCCGTTATTGCTGGCGCCCCAGGCCTGATCGGCCAATTTGTCACGCGATGGTGACACAGGAATACACTTATGCTTATGCTGCGGTTTCCGTGGCCGATGGAGTGCTCGACACATTGATATTGCCACATGTGAACAGCAATTGCATGCAGGTGTTTCTTGACGAGGTATCTTCTCGACACCCGGGCGACAGAATCGTGATGGTGCGGGTTGGCATGGGTCCGGGACGCTTATGGCGCCAAAAAATATGAGGCCGGTTCCCCTGCCGCCCTATGTGCCGGAACTTAACCCGTTAGAAATGGAATAACAAGGTGACCATAGCGGCTAACGGCGGCGAAGCCCTGCTGCTGATTGAAGAGAAAGGATTGAGGCCCGACCTGGTCATTACCGACGTGGTCATGCCGAACATGAGCGGGAAAAAACTTATCGACCGTCTTCAAAGGAATCACCCGTATCTCAAAGCCCTCTATATGTCCGGCTATACGGACGATGCCATCGTTCACCACGGTGTGCTTGATGCCGGCACCTCCTTTATTCAAAAGCCTTTTGCCATCCGTGACATTGCCGAAAAAGTTCGTCAGATTTTGCGGAGGGAGTGGGCAACAGGCAGCCACTGATGAGCCTATTTTTGGAAGTAGAAAAGTCAAATGCATAGCCCCGAAATATTATTTACCCCGGATCTCCACTGCTTTTGGAGGGGAAAACCGGCGCGCATGTTTTGACGTCATATGCCGGAAAAAATATTTCGTTTGACACTGACATCGAAAACATGTACAGTATATATGTACTTATTTATAGGAGACGGATATGACATTACAGACAAGCTACACCCATGCCCGCGCGCATTTGGCCTCATTACTGAGTGAAGTTACAAAAAACAGGGAAGTAGTCATTATCCGGCGACGCGACAATGAAGACGTGGCCCTGATCGCGGCTGATGAACTGGCGGGTATTCTTGAGACCGCCCATTTGCTTCGCTCCCCGGCCAACACCAAAAGGCTCCTCTACGCGCTGGAACGGGTCCGGCAGGGAGATGGAACACCGCAAACCATTGATGCGCTTCGCGGTGAGGTCGGGCTTGAGTAAAAAACGATACCAACAGCCCCGGAAAACGGAACAGCGAGAGGCGGTATTCCAGCCCGAGTTCAGAGAGGACCTGCACTACTGGGTTGAAACAGACCGCCGGACAGCGCTTCGAATTTTCAAACTGATAGAGTCGGTGATGCGCGACCCGTTTCAGGGAATCGGCAAACCAGGGCCGTTAAAGTTTCTCGGGCCGGACGTCTGGTCACGAAGGATTACACAGGAACATCGTCTGGTCTATGTCGTGAGAGAAAACAGGATCGATTTCGTACAGACCCGTTACCATTATGAATAGTCGTTTTTCTACTCAAAACAGCGCATCAATAAAACAGGAAATGTTGACCCTGTTCTTGTCGCCGGAATAATCCCAGCCAGTGGAGCCGTCCGAAGCGATAGGACCGTAAAACAACTGGAATCCGCTCTCCTCGATCTCCTGGACCTGATAGTAATACGTCCTGCCCGAGACAACCCCGTAATCGTCAAAGGTGTAAAACCCGCCCCAGGTATCCCCGCCCACAGATGTGATCATGTGATCATGGATCCGGCCATAGGCGCCGTCCCGCTTTTCACTCCGCCAGACAAAAAAGCCGCTGGTAAAGGGTTCGATTCGGGTTTCCCACTGCACCGTGACCACATTGTGGGTGGTTGAACCAGTGGCGGCAAAGTAAATCAGCCGCCCATCCGGGTTATAAATGACGCCCGCCGGATCGTCTTCCGACATGGTCGTCGTTTCGGCTTCGC
Organism: uncultured Desulfobacteraceae bacterium; assembly: GCA_964481615.1. Lineage (GTDB taxonomy): Bacteria > Desulfobacterota > Desulfobacteria > Desulfobacterales > Desulfosalsimonadaceae > SURF-33. Next base: position 5,806 of record CAYZXZ010000078.1, read on the forward strand.
CGAATGACGGAATTTCGGTGGCTTCGGCGTACCGTGCCATTCCGGGTGCATCGGCTCCGGGATCATCAAAATGGTCCGGCCATGCAGCAGACAGAACCGTGAGCAAACAGAACAGGATTAAACAGACTAGACGGCCCATTCCCTTCAGATACTGCATATCAGCATTCTTTTCGGCGTCTTTGCTATCGGTTGTATAAACGCATTTTTAGGATCACCGGATTTTAAACACCAGCCTTGCGCTGATGCGACCATCGGAAAGCAATACATCGTCCGTACTGATCCGAACCAGCACATACCCGTCCACGGGCTCGCCCTCGCGGCAGAGCCGGCCGTTGATGACCGCCAGGCGACGCGCCGGGTCAGCCGACCATGAAATCGCCTGGAGGGTGAGGCCTGCGGATGGATCAAGTTCCGGAAAATCTTCCGCGGCCGGGGCTGAAACAGCGCCGGATGAACGGGAAGGGACGGGGTCGGATTCCACGGGAAGAACCGTATCTTTATTGATGACCCGCCAGGTCGTATCGTCTTCCGGGATATCCGCCGGTATTCCGGCATCCCCCATCTCCTGTTGTCGCAATCCATTTTTATCGCTGACCCTGTCAACGGGTTCATCAGGAAAAGGAGCCGGGCCGTCCTGCGGCGAAACGAATCCCTGCTCCGATGGCACGGCCTCCGGATAAGTCGATATCGCCCGGGAATGCTGGGCGGCTTCATTCTGGTCACTACTTTCCGCGACCATCGGCCCGGGATGGATTGCGACGATTTCGTGGCTTAGACCTTCAGGTTCGGAGTACATCTCCGACGGTTCGAAATGAATGACCGGGGCTTCCTGCCGGGTCTCGGGAAATGCGCGCTTGGTGGCGCCTGGTTCGATTGTGTCAACTGGAAACAGCAATGACTTGCCAATAAACATTGCCGCAAAGCCGGTCAATATCAGCATCAGGAGCACCAGGGCCATCAGAAGCCGATGCTGCCACACCGGATTGACATGAAGATGAAACCCGTGCCCGGTTTTAACGATGGTTTTACCGGGCATGCCCGAGGCCGAATAGGTCTCACGCTCGAGTTTTTTCAATGCGCGTAAAACAGAACTCAACTGCCCGACTCCATGATGAGATTTTCTGAGGCCGCATCCTTATCCGACGGCCCTTTGTCCACCGGCCATGGTTCCCGCAGCCGGGGCATGGCAAGGCCCGGGGTTTCGTTGTAAAGAACGATCTTGGTCAACGGGCCCACAAAACCGTCCACGACGATACCGTGTTGGGCCTGGACCATCTCCACAGCCCGACGGGTGGCCGCGTCATATGCCGGGCTGATATCGATATGGTCATGGCCCAGGTCCCGCAAATGCAGTTTCAGAGTGACAATGGACCCGTCCAGAGAGGTGATGGGAATGATGCCCTGGTAGTTGTAGAAATTTTTCCAGAAGACATATGCATACCCGGACGCGTGTCGGGCGATATCTTCATCAGGAATCCTGCTGCGTTGATCTTGAATGCCGTTATCAAGAATCATGATCTGGTCCCCGGCACCCACGGCCGCAAGATGGATGGAGTCCTGATCCGGCAGGACGGTAAAGGCCATGATCGCGCACAGATTCAGACTGCGGATCATGTCAACGTCCGTGCGGATGCGGTGAAGGACCAGTCCGTTTACGGCGGCGGCCGCAGCAAAAAAAGATGCATCGTCTGCGATGCCGACAATATCGGCTGGAACGGCCCCATCCAGGCCCCACAGGGTTAACAGGGTTTTGAGGGCCCGCTCCCTGGACCCGGCCGCCGGTGTTGCCGCCAGGTAATCGGCAAGGGAAACGGCATCATGCGAAATATCCGACAGCGTATCACTTGCACCGAAACCATCCGGATGGAGCGATCCGTCCGTTTCAGGGTGCGTGGTCGTGAAATTCGTGACAGATGCCGGCGGCCCAACTTTGACCTGCGGGACCGTGATTTCGGCCTGATGGCTTGGAATCCGGGATTCGGCCCATCCTGCCAGTATAGCCCGGATATCGGACTGGAACAAAAGCACCAGCGCCAATCCGGCCAAAAGGGACAACAGGCCCAGGCGCCGGCCCGATCCGTTTGAAAAAGTCCCGCGGAGATACACTTCCCCCCGGGAGGCCAGCTCGGCAATGGCCGCGGCCGCGATAGCGGCCGAGACCTTGTGCTGATTAAATCCGTAGGCGCAGAGCAGAGCCCTGTCGCAGGCAATGTTGATCAGCCGGGGAATGCCGCCGGAATAGTGGTGGATCTTCCGGATGGCGCTGCGGGTGAAGATATTGACGGTTTTTCGGGATGCCACATGGAGCCGGTGGCGGATATACTGGCCGGTCTCTTTCAGGGTCAGGGGGCGCAGCCGGCAGCTCAGGGTGATGCGCTGGCCGAGCTGACGCAGTTCATGGGAATCGAGCAGTTCCCCGAGTTCAGGCTGACCCACCAGGACGATCTGGAGCAGCTTGTTCCGGGTGGTTTCCAGGTTGGATAGAAGACGGACTTGTTCAAGCACATCCCTGCCCAGGTTCTGGGCCTCGTCGATGACCAGGACGACCTTTTTCCCCTCGGCCTTTTTTTCCATTAAAAACGCGTTTAAGGCATCAATAAGATCCTTGATGCCTTCGACATCGGGGGTAATGATGCCTAATTCGTCGTTGACAGCCTTGATCAGATCCTGGGCGCTCAGCCGGGGATTGAAGATATAGGCGGATTCGGTGTGGCCGTCGAGCTGTTCCAGAAAGGTCCGGCATAGCAGGGTTTTGCCCGTGCCAACCTCGCCGGTGATTTCAACAAACCCCTCCCCTTCGCTCACGGCGTATTTCAGGTGCGCAAGGGCCTCTTCATGATGCGCGCTCAAAAACAGGTATGCCGGGTCCGGCACCAGCCGGAAAGGCTTCTCACTGAAACCGAAAAATTGATTATACATGCGCGTTTCTTAATAGATTTTTCCAGACCTTCTTTATTGATGAGCTTTTTGCAAAGCCATTAAATATCATACATATAATCAAACACGCCGCAAAGCAAGTCATTGACCATGCGATTGCCTTCCACGGTTCCGGCGATTCCATAGAGGGCGCTGCTCTGGGCCGGCTCACCGGTCCGTGTTTTGGCATAGACAACGGCTTCAGTCAGGTCCGCGACAAACGCGTCGACCAGACCAGACACCCGCGTCTGGGGGAGGGTCACGCAGAAATGAAGAGCTGGCGGCAGTTGCAGGCAGTTAAAGCGCCATCCCCGGGTTTTCATGAAATCATTGACATGAAACACGTCAACGGCATCGGACCGGAAGGAGATCAGGAAGGTCGGCTCGCCGATCAGGATCAGTTCCGGGATGGATTTCACGCCTTTTTTGATGCCATCGGCCACCTGCATGATGGCGGATGCGGTTTGCATATAGCCTTTTTCGCCCATATGGACCATGGAGGCCCAGGTTGCCGCACTCAACCCGCCTGACCGGCTTCCGGCCGCGGTGGGCGATGCGTAGATCCCGCCGGGCCAGTCGGGAAACGAAAAATACTGGTGCCGCCGCAGGCCTGGATTCCGATACAGCACCACCGATGTTCCCTTGAGGGCAAAACCGAACTTGTGGGTATCGGCGGAAATGGATGTAACCCCCGGAAGCCTGAAATCAAAGGGGGGCACCGGATAGCCCAGCTTTTCGACCCACGGCAGGATAAACCCGCCGAGGCACCCGTCCACGTGCAGACCGATGCCGTGTTTCAAAGCAATATCCGAGAGCGCGTCAATGGGATCGATCAGGCCGTAGGGGTAATTGCCCGCACTGCCCACTATGGCCACGGTATTTTCGGTGATCCGGGACGCCACCGCCGCCTGATCGACCCGGTAATCGGGAGAAGACACGGGGATCGTGATGATGTTGATGCCGAAATAATCTCCAGCCTTGTTAAAAGCCGGATGAGCCGTGCGGGGAATGATGGCCTCGGGCCGCGTGATCCCTTTTTCGGCCCGGGCTTTGTCCCGGTAGGCCTTCATGGCCATGGCGATACTTTCGCTGCCGCCGGACGTCACAGTGCCACAGACCGCGTCATCGGGATCGGCTGTCTTTACCGCGTCGCCGTTGAGCATCCTGGCGGTCATGGCGATGATCTCACTTTCAAACCGGGCCATGCTGGGGCAGAGATCAAATTGAATGGTATTGATATGGGAAAAAAAAGAAAATGCCTTGTTGAGAAACGCCCGGTGTTCGTCACCGGCATGGTAGAACGTTCCCGATACCTTTCCGGTCTGCCATTTAGCGTCTTCCTCGCCTGCCATGACAGCCATTTCAGTAAGGATCTCATCCATGGACCGGCCCTGTTCCGGAAACCGGTCCTGATTCGTAAAGCGTCCCTTGTAGGGCTTTAACGGGTCGATATCTGTCTGCTGTTTCATCTCTTCGGCCATATTATAAATCCTTCGCTTCACAATCGATATTAAGAACTTCGCAAAAAGTCCACCTTTGGCGCTCCTTTCAGCCATCCCTCCAAAAAACCTGATGTGGCCAACCTGTCGAGAACTCCCAAACCATCGGTCCGGGATCGGATTGATGGTTTGCGAGACCGTCACGCATTCAACTCCTTGAAAATTTTACGGTTCTTTTTAAACAATTGCCGGTACTGGACATACATTCGTTCATAAAGCCGCCGATGATCGGGCCGGGGTGAAAACACCTTCCGGATACCCGCAAGATCCTTCAGTTCATCAACTTTCCGGTATCCAAGGGTCAGGAATGCCAGCATCGCTGCCCCCCGAACTGTAGTATGGACCGGATCGTCGACCTGGTGGATATCGACATTAAGCACATCGGCCAGGATCTGCGCCCAGAGATCGGACAACGCCCCGCCCCCGGAAAACCGAAAAGAGACAAACTGCCGCCGGAGAAAGCTTTCGGCTGCCTCACGGGTCCATCTGTTGTTGAAGGCCAGCCCTTCCATGACGGCCCGGGCCAGATCATGGCGGGTGGTGTTAAAGGAAAGGTTGACAAATCCCCCCCGCATCTTTGCATCCTCGCAGGGCACCAGTGCGCCGTTGAGCCAGGGAAGGAAAATCACCCCGTTGCTGCCTTCCGGGGATTCGGCCGCAGCGGCATTGAAACGGATAAACGCATCCTCCGGGCATTCGGCGCATTCTGTGCTGCTGAACACATCCCTGCCATAGATCAGATTGTTTAAAAAATAAATCAGGCACTTGCCGCCGGCCCCCTGCTCTCCCAAAAGGTAATATCGATCTCTAAAAGGGCTGGGAAGGGTCGTCATCATGCACCGGGGATCGGTTTTCTGAAACGGCACGTGGCAAGTCAGGTACATGGACGTACCGATATAGATGATGGGATCAAAATCGTTCAGGGCACCGGACCCGATGGCAGTCGCATTGGAGTCGCTGATCCCGCAAATTACCGGCGTGGATGAAAGCAACCCGAGTTCATCCGCCACGGCGGGCAGGAGCCTGCCAACGATCCCGTCGTTTTCCAGAAGATCCGGGAAACGGTTTTGCTCCAGTCCGGCCAGCCCGAGAAGTGTGTCGCTGTATCCGCGCAGGCCCCATTTCCGGTTTTCCACCACCATAAACGGTGCCATGGTTTTCTGGGTGGCCGTGATCCTTCCCGTCAGTTTTGCCGTCAGAAAATCCATTGGCTCCAGAAAAGCCCTCGTACGAGCGTAAACATCCGGCCGTTCATGCTTGATAAACAGCACATGACCGAGGGAATCCACACCGGAATGTGTAGGGACCAGCCCGGCCAGACGGATCCATTTCAGGGCCTTGAACACGTTATATCCCTGGACCTCGGGAAACCCGCCGGAAATGGCGCGGTTGTACCGCCCGCCCCGGGTATCGAGCCAATGCACGGCATTCATCAGGGGCGCGGCGTGATCATCCACCGGAACGGCTACTGCCCACTGGGACGCGCAGGCTACAGCCGCCACCTGTTCGGGTGTGACCCCTGAATCCTGGATCGCCTGTTTCGCCGTGCGCATGGCCGCATCCCACCAGTGGTTCGGGTCCTGTTCAACCCCTCCCCCGGGAAAAAGATGGGTGGTGATGGGCTCGGCGGAAACGGCCATGACCCGGCCGGCATCGGTTACCACTGCCGCCTTGACGCTGCCGCTGCCCAGGTCGATGGCCAGCGCAAAATGCTGTGGGTGGCGCCGTGAGGATAGGGATTTATCGGTGGGATTTTCGGGTTTGTGGGCCTGGCCTATCATAATCTCCTCGCCGGGTGCAATGGATTGACGGTCAGCATTAAGACGGACACAAATTATCAGGAAATACCTGTAAATGAAAGCAATAAATAAGATCATAAAATACGGTTCATTGAAAAGGAAACCGCTGCAATACCGGATCAGCAGGCGTCCAGTCTGTAACTTTCGATACAAGGAACGTCGGATTTATTCCAGGAGCTTTTTGTTTGATCGGATACAGTTTATTTAATACCTGAATTTTGCACAAAACTCCCCGCCAGCAGCATGTGCCGTTAAA
>CAYZXZ010000079.1:0-12111 GCA_964481615.1 uncultured Desulfobacteraceae bacterium
CGGATCAAGGTCTGCGTGCGCATATTGGCGGCCGCCGTTATGTTCCAGACCCGGACTTCATCGATCAGCCCGTAAAAATCGCCCCCGGTTGCCGGGCTGTATCCGATATAGAGATCGGCATTATTGGCGTTCGCAGTCGCTGTTGTCGCCATGTTTTCCGCAACACCGTTGATATACAGGGTCATATTATTGGTGGCATTGTCGTCCCATGTCCCGGCAATATGATACCAGGTGTTCAGTTCCAAGGTGGTGGTGCTGGTGATGGTGGCCAGATCATTGACGGTAAAAATAATTTTGTCGTTATTTCCTATGCCTGATCCCATGTGAAGCGAATAGGAAGAGCCCGAACCGTCGCCCTTGCAGATGATCCCCGCGTTGTCCTGATAACCGGTGATATTGATCCATGCCTCGATGGCGCCAAAGTCACTCAAATCTAGGTCCCCGTTATCCATGTTATCGGCGACCTGTACATAATCGTTGGTGACTGCGCTGAAAAAGATGGCGTTTCGCGGATCCATCTCGATACCCAGAATATATTCCGTGCCGGTCATGTCTTGCTTAATCAGCATTTTATCGATAACAGACAGCTCCGCGTTAATGTCTTTCCAGATTTCGCAGTTGCCATGACGAAATGCCAGCTTAAGGTTGTCCTGCTGGCCGATTCCCTCAGGAGCATAGGTATATGTGGCTTCGTAGGCAGGGGTGGCGCCGCCGGTGACAAAAACGCCGAAATAGCCCCGGTCGCGGAACAGTTTCCATCCCAGGGGGCCGCGACCGCTGTCGTCCGGCGCGTCTTTCACCCAATAGACCTGAAGGCCGGATTTATCCGATTCGCTCCAAGTGCCGCCATTGCCGTCTATTTCAAGGGATTCACCCGCCAGGTAGGGATTGGGCAGGTTCACGCTGAAACCACCGAGATCGTCATAATCAAAATCACTCGCATCGCCGATCGGAGCGGTGGAGCATATCCGCTGCGCGTTGGTGATGATGCCGATGTTGCCGCGCCCGGAATCGTCGACGCAAACCGATCCGCTGCTTTCATCAAACCGCCAGCAGCCCATCAGATCGGTATAGTCGGGTTCGCTGGAGGTAATCTTACGGCACATGGTTTCCTGTATTCGGATCTGGCTCCGGGCCGCATCCCAGACCCGGACTTCATCCATAACACCGGAAAATTCCGCGGGGGAAACAGGTTGCAAGCCAATAATCAGGCTTTCAGAGTTTGTCCGGACATCGGAGAGGGACAGCGTGGTCGCGGCTTCCTCCACACCGTTGATATATATTGCAATATCTATGTCACCCGGCAGCGAACCGTTCCATACACAGGCGACATGATGCCATTTTCGAGCGACAAGCGTATGATCCGTGGCTGGCAGGAGATGCTTATTGCCTGCACCATCATAGAGCACGAAAACAATGTTTTGCGCGGTTGCTTGGGAAAATACGCCCCCTGTGCCGCCGCCCAATCCAATCCCGTAACAGATATTGCCGGTCCCTTTCATCACGATCCCGGCATCCGCGGTAAACGCAGTGGGATATATCCATGCCTCAAGCGCCCCGTTGGCGGTCAGCGCAAGATCGCCGTCATCGGCAACCGTCACGTAGGAAGTCCCGCCAGCGCTAAAATCAAGGGCGCGCCGATAAAAATTACTGATCAAATTGATGCAATTGGACGTATTGTTCTCCGGAACCACGTCATTTGCGGAAAACACATTGGCCGTGTTGACCAGAGGCGTAAACGTCTCCGCGACATCCGCGTAAACCTGGACAACGTGCGAATCTCCCGGATCGATGGTAAGCCAGGACAAACTCAAGAGATTGCCGACCAGATTTACCGGTGCGCCGCCGTCCACCGTATAGCGGACATCGCTCAATCCCGAGGCGATCAGGCCGCCAAGGCTATCAGTCAATACGACATTATCGGCGGTCTCCGGCCCGTTGTTTGTTAACCGGATCAGGCAGATCTGCTGCTGGGGCGGGCCGCCCGGATACAAAGGTAGGCAAGTCTTGGTTATGGTCATATCACAGCCGGCGCCCGTAAATTCCCGAAATCCGAAATCAACGTCCGCGCTGCCGCCGGGAGGAAGGACTACGGTGACGATATTCGGCGTCGTGGCCGCGTAATTCGGCGGATTGACCGCATACACCAGATAGGTCCCGGAAGAAAGCCCCATGAACCCGTAATTTCCGGAACTGTTCGTGACCGTTCCATAAAGCAGCGCAAAATACTCATTATACAATTGAACCGTCACGCTGGAAATCCCGGGCTCGCCCCCATCCTCTACCCCGTCGCCATCCAGGTCGTCAAATACTGTTCCGGAAATCGTGCTGCCGGATATGGGGCTGATCGTGGGCTGGTTTCCCGGCGTAGCGGGATCGCCATCCGTGCCCTGAATGGTGTCGTTGATTCCGTCCGTGTTGCGGTCGTAAAACACAAAAGCCTGGTTGCTGATCTGGGTAACCCCGGCCGGCAGAGGATTATCCAGCCGCACGCGGAAGGTAATGGTGATCTGGCTGTGGGGGGGCATAACGATTCCCGTGATATACAGGGTCGGCGTCTCGGTTTGAATCACGGGGTTGCCCTCAAGATAAACGATCTGGACGCTTCCCGGAACATAGGTCGTGTTATTCGGGATCACATCCGTAAATTCCAGGCCGTTTCCCCAGAACCCGCTCGTATTATGAATCTCGATGGTATATTCTAAAATATCGCCTGGTTCCAGGATTCCGCCGTTGATATCCGTGGCGGTCTTGAGACCGAAACCGTGGGCCGCGCCCCCGACGGTGACAATGGTGGGCTGCCGGCCCGGCGTGGTGCGGTCGCCGTCGGTAAGCATGGAACTGGAATCATACAACAATGTTCCCTGATTGGAAATCACGGTCCCAATGGTTACGCCAATGCTGTTGACAGTCACATCAAACTCCACCACGACCATGATTCCGGCCGCGACATCGCCGGTCCACTCGATCCGGTTGAGCCCGCTGTTGTAGCTCGCCCCGGCGATCGGCACGCCGTCGATCGTGGCGGCTACGGTGCCGTTTACATAGGTGGTATAGATCGGGATGGGATCCGTAAGCGTCACGCCCGTTGCTTGCGCGGAGCCGGAGTTTATGATTTTCACGTTATAGCGCAGGGTATCGCCGGGCGTGATGACGCCGTTTCCGTCCACGTCATTTGCCAGAGCCACGCTTTTGGTCATCTGGTCGAAACTGGGCCCTGTAGTGACCGGCAGGTGGGTAGGCTGGTCCCCCGGCCGGATAGTGTCGCCGTCGGTGAGCTGGATGGTGTCGTTAATTCCGTCGCCGTTGATATCGTAAAACACCGAGCCGTGATTGCTGATCCGGGTGATGCCGACCGGAATGGGATTATCCACCTGCACGCGAAACGTGATGGTCTGCTGGCTGTAGGCGGGCACATTAATCCCTCGGATCCGGAGCGTCGGCGTCTGGCTTACGATGGTGCTGCCCGCGGGCGCGGAGGCGCTCCCCGCAATATACGACGTATTGTTCGGAATCGCGTCGATCAACTCGATCCCGTTGGCAGCATACGCGCTCTGGTTCGTCATCACAATAGTGTAGAGCAGGCTGTCTCCGGGCGCCAGATTCCCCCCGTTTTCATCCAGGACGCTCTTGACCGCGAACCCCCGGGGCATGCCGCCGACGGTGACGCTCGTGGTCTGCCTCCCCGGCGCGGTGGCATCCCCGTCGGTAAGCACGTTGCCGGCGGCGTGCGTCACGGTTCCCTGGTTGGTAATCACCGTTCCCGCGCTAACGCCGGCGTTGACCGTCACTCGAAACGCAATGGTCGCCGAAGCGCCCGCGTTGAGATCACCGGTCCATTCGATCCGGTTTTGCCCGGCATTATAGGATGCCGCGCCGCTGGTCGCTGTCACGCTTCCGGCAACATACGCGGTGTTGACCGGAACCGGATCGGTGAACACCACCCCCGCCGCATCCTGGTCGCCGGTGTTGCGTATGAGAATGCTATATCGCAGAGTGTCTCCTGGGGAGATGGCGCCATCCACCACCGCTTCGGCAAACAGATCAACGCTTTTGGCCGTCCGGGTGAAGTTGGGCGCGGGCGCGGCTGCAATCGCGACGACGGTCGGCTGTTTCCCGGGGGTTACGGTATCGCCGTCGGTGTCCTGCTCGGCGTCGTTTGTTCCATTGCCGTCCGTGTCAAAGTAAACCGTCCCCTGGTTGCTGACCTGGACCCCTCCGGTCACCATCACGCGGAAAGTAATCATTTGCAGGCCGCGGGCGGGAACGTTGATCCCCGTGATCTCCAGCGTCGGCGTCTCGGTGACGATAGTGCTGCCGATGGGCGCGGAAACGCTTTGCTGGATGAAATTCGTATTTGCCGGAAGGAGATCCGTAAACCGGGCGCCGGCCAGATTGCCGCCGGTGGGGTTTTCAATGACGACGGTATAAAGAAGGGTGTCTAGCACCTTCAGGTTCCCGCCGTTTTCGTCCAACACGCGTTTGGTCACATTAATACCCGGCACGAGCTGGATGATGGTGGTCGGATCCGTCGCCGTATTATTTTCGGAATTGATTTCCCCGCCGCCGGACACCGTCGCCGTATTGATGACGCTTGGCAATGCGTCTGGGGCCACGTTCACGGTGAGGGTGATCGGCGGATAGCTGCTGCCTCCCGCCAGCACCGTACTGCGGGTGCAGGCCAGGGGGGAAAGGGTGCAGGTCCATCCGGTGCCGCCCAAGGCCGTGGCGGTCAATCCGGTCGGCAAGGTGTCCGTCACGCTGACGAGCCCGCTGGTGGAGCCTGTTCCGATATTGGAGACGACAATGCCGTAACTCGCGCCGGTCTGGCCCTGGGTGAAGTTGCCGGCATGGGTCTTTGCAACGGTAAGGTCGGCGGCATACGCGTAATAAATTCTCACCTGGAGCCAGTCGAGCAGGTAGGTTTTGTTGCTGTTGTTGCCGCTCGCATTCTGTATTTTAACGGCAAACTGCTGGGAGTTGGTTTTCAGGGCCGCGCCCAGGGTCGCCCCCATCCCCCAGAGCTGCGTCGGGCCGCCGAGAGTATAGGTCGTCAGGGTCGTTGCCAAATTCGGCGTGCTTAGCGTGGTTCCCGTCCACGTATTTATTCCGTTTTTGGTCACCATGACGGCCATGGTGGCCTCGGTTGTGGCAATCTTTCGGGCGGTCAGCTTGACCTCGATGCCGATGATGGAAGCGTCGTTGGGTATGGAAGACAGATCAAACACCGCCCCGGGCCCGAACCCGAAGTATCGGTGTTCATCCCCTCTTGCGCCCCGGCCGCCGATTCGGGCGTCCTGGGCGACCAGCCCCCCGGACGCATAAGCGCCGGCGGGATTGGTTTCAAATCCGTCAAACAGCGGGCCGGACTGGTGGCCGCTGGGATTGAGCCATCCCGTATCGGCCCCGAACGCAATCGAACGCGTCGCGCCGATCAGCAACACCGGGATCAGAAGTAAGCAACTTATTGAAAATAAATACTTTTTCATTAGTTCATCCCTTGACATAGAACTTTTCGGTTAAGTCCCGTGAGAAGGGAAAAATCTTTCCTGAGGGGGGACGTCTGTAAGAATATTCTTATAAAAAGTTTACATCATTTCCTTGGATTATCAAGATTTTTTTCGGCTTGCCGATTTGCCGTCATTGATCCGAATCTTTGGATGCCTGTCCACCGGATCAATCTCAAGCGGCTGCGGGATCTGCGGTATACCTGAATTGGATATTTTTATGCGGCCATCAATACCGAAAGCCCCTGTTTTCAGAGCCAGGATGGTTTCAACCACGTTTTTCATTTTTTAACATCTCATAGGCGGCCTGAATTTCAACAAATCTCTTCTGGGCCAGGACCTGGAATTCTTCGCCGAGATGAGAAACCTTGTCCGGATGAAACTTCTGGGCCGCTTCCCGGTATGCCGTATGGATCTCCGCCGGGGAGGCGCCCGGTTTCACCCCCAGGATTGCGTAAGGGTCTCCGGCCGTATCCTGATCCCGCATAGCGGCGTCATCTCTCCGGGCGTGTTCCGCACGGGCTCTTGCGCCCGCATCGCCAGGACCAACGGGGCGGGGGCCTTTCCACAGAATCCGTTCAAACCATGACAGAAAACCGGGCAGCCGGCCATATCGCAGGTAATAAATCGCCATAACCATCAGAAAGATATCGTCCAGCCGCCCGATGAATGGGATCAAGTCGGGTACCAGGTCGATGGGGCTGACGATATAAACCAGCACCAGGATAAGTACAAGGATGAGCCAGAAGATATTCATGAGAGCCGCGGTATGAAGCTATGAACACAAGGTGGCGGTCAGGCGCAGCGGGTTCCGCAGCAGGCCCAGGGCGTCGGTGATGGACGTGCAGACCACATCGGATGCCAGCAGGATCACCGTGGCGCCATAGCCGGGAATCGATATATCCATTGCTGGCGACCTTCCAAAACCGGACTTTTTCTTCCAACGAACTTCCCGAGAGTTCGTTTCCGCAAAAATACCGTATGGCGGGATAACAGCTTTTTACGACGTCAACAATACACGATTACCGGAAAAATATATCCGTAAATCAGAACCCACCAAGGGGCCGGGTGAATGTATATAGGGCCGGTTCGGCAATCATGAAACCAAAGGCATCTCCCACGTTTTTACCCAGGGCGGAAAACGGCAGGGTCACGACAAAGGAAACAGCCCCTACTGCCAGGGATGTTAAGCCGAGGGGTCTTGCCACAAGGAAATCGGCGACCATCAGCGGCCCGCAATTTTCCGGGGGATAGGATTTCATTTTGGCAAAAGCGGCTGATCCGAAAGGCATCAGCAAAAACACTGCGACGATCAACAACACGATCCATTTTCTTGATCCGATCATGCGCACCTCCTGGAACTGAAAGATGGGTTGACGGTTTGACCGCAAGCTTTTATAAACAGCTTCGGAAAAACATGACGACTTTTCATGCGAAACGATCATACATTAGTTTGAAAATACGGGTTTAACTTCAAACTGTCAAGCACCAAAGATCAAAAGGGAACAATTTCAGCGCATCACCGGATTGCGGAAAGGAAATAAAATGAACATCGAAAGCGTCAAATCCCTCATGCGGGTGGCCCAGGGAAAGGAACCGGCGGATCTGGCCGTTGTCAACGCCGCGCTTTTCAATGTCTTTACCGCGGAAATCATCAGCGATTGTTCGATCTGCGTAAAGGACGGACGGATCGCCTTTGTGGGAGCCACGCCTGGTGAGGCCATCGGCAAGGAGACAACCATCATCGACGCGGCCGGCAGGACTGTGATTCCGGGTTTTATCGACGCCCATACCCATATTGCCTGGATGACCGCGCCGGGGCCGTTTCTAGACGCGGCCATGGCCGGCGGCACCACCACCATCGTTACGGAAATCTACGAACCCTATTTCGTGACCGGATACGCGGGCACATTGGAACTCCTGGAATCCATGACGGACCAGCCGGTAAAAATCTATACGGTGGCGCCGGCCATGGTCTCCATCAGCAAAAGATGCCGGGGCATCGCGCCGGAGGATCTTAAAAGACTGCTGGCCAGAGATGACGTGCTCGGCCTGGGGGAATCCTACTGGCAGGGTGTGCTGCAGGATCCGGACGCATATCTGCCGGCTTTTGCCCAAACCATAGAATCCGGCAAAAAACTGGAAGGACACTCCGCGGGCGCAAATGAAAAAAACCTCAACGCATACGCGGCCGCAGGCATTTCATCCTGCCACGAGCCGATCCAGGCATCCGAAGTCTGCGACCGGCTGCGGCTCGGCATGCACGTCATGATCCGGGAAGGAAGCGTCCGAAGGGAGTTGGAGGCGGTTTCAAAAATCACCCGTTCCGGGGTCGACCTGCGGCGGGCCGTGCTGGTTTCGGACGGCATTTCCCCCGAGGCAGTCACGACAAACGGCTACATGGAATTTATCGTTCAAAAGGCCATCGATCTCGGGTTTGCGCCGGCTGATGCCATCCGCATGGCCACCCTCAACGCGGCCGAGCACTTCTCCCTTGACGGGCTGATCGGGGCTGTTGCGCCGGGCCGGATGGCCGACATGGTAATCATACCGGATCTCGGCACCATCCGACCGGAGATCGTCATCAGCAGCGGCCGGGTGATCGCGGAAAATGGCAAAACTTTGGTGCGCGCCCGGCAACATCTGTTTTCAGAAGACTGCCGGAACACCATCCGGCTTCCGGAAACGCTTTTGCCCGAAGCCTTTGCCGTAACCGCCCCGGACGGCAGCACCGCACCGGATATCAACGTCATCGAACTGGTCACGGAACTGGTCACCCGCCGGCGGCCATGCCGGCTGCCCGTTACAGACGGATGCGTTATCGCCGACCCAGAAAACGACATTTGCAAGATCGCGGCCATTGACCGGGCCGTAACCCCGGGTGATATGTTTTGCGGGTTCATCAAGGGGTACGGGCTGAAATCAGGGGCCGTTGCCACGAGCGCCTCGTGGGATGCGGCTGATATCATCGTAATCGGGGCCGATGACGCGGACATGGCCCTGGCGGTCAACAGGATCCGCGAATTACAGGGCGGCATCGTGGTGACGGAAAACCAGAAGATCCGGGCCGAACTGCCGCTGCCTGTTTTCGGCGTAATTTCCGACGCCCCCATGGACACCATGGTCCGGCATACCCGCGATATTCACAACAGGCTTAAAGAAATGGGCGTGGCCCTGTCCGATCCCCTGCTCAGTCTGGCGACCCTGACCACGGCGGCCATCCCGTTCTTCAGGATCTGTGAAGAAGGGCTGTATGATTTCAAAACCGGAGAGACACTGGGCTTGACAACTGAGTCCCAAATTACCGGCTTATGATCTAAAATACATTAAATTACAATTATTTATTACAAAACAGAACAGCGATAAACGCGGCGCAACGCAGAAATTGGGCTTTTTGCGATGCCGGCCTATTTGATCAGCTCGATATCGGCCATATAGGGATAATGGTCAGACGGGAAGACGTCGTTGACATGGTCCCGGATGATCCGGGCATCGCGAACGCGAAAATGGGAATCCACGAGGATCCAGTCCAGCCGGTTCTTCTGAGGAATCCCCGTAAACCCGTGATGAGTGAAGCTTTTCGCGCCGTCGCCTCCGCCAGCCATCTCCCAGGTGTCGCGCAGGTCGGTTGCCGGAGATGTCAGTATGTCATGGACACGGGAGTCCGGCGCATCATTGAAATCCCCCATGAGGATGACGGGAGACTGCTGCTGGTCGGCCCATTGCGAAATAATGCCGGCCTGCCGGTAACGGGCTTCCACGCCGATATGATCCAGATGGGTGACCGCGGCCGTAATTTTTCGATATGATCCTTCGATCCGGACATCGGCGAAACTGAGCATGCGGGGAAACGCGCTGTCCCAGGACTTGCTCAGATGCACTTCCGGTGTTTCCGAAAGCCAGAATTCCCTTCCGCCTTCAATGCTGAAATCGGCCGTTCTGAAAAACAGGGTGGGACACTGGATATGTTTATCCGGCAGACGGCCGGGCATCACCGGCTCATATTCCGGCAGCTGCTCCGACAGATAGGTCAACTGAGACCATTTCCCTTCCTGGGTGCCGAGAACGGCCGGCGCATAACGGCGGATGACATCGACCACCATTTCCCGCCGAAATTCCCATGCATGGGGGCCGTCATTCTCGTTTTCAAACCTGAGATTAAAGGTCATTATGCGCATCAATGGGCTCGTCTCCTGGAAACAATTTGTCGTCACCGAATTTGCCGCCCACCCTTTCAGATTTTTCCATTTTTGACAAGGGTAAAGCCGGACTATATTTTTTCAGGTGGTATGATATATTCACGCTTGACGTTATTCACGCGCTGCGTTATTATACAATACATGATCAGATCATTTAAATGTGAATACACCGAGGCGCTCGCGAAAGGTCATCGGGTAGCAAAATTTGTCAATATTGGCAAGGTCGCCCGACGAAAACTCAGGCAGCTCGAAATCGCCAATTGTCTTGAGGATTTGAGGGTTCCACCCGGCAATCACCTTGAGGCGCTCAAAGGCAGTCGTGCCGGTCAATACAGCATTCGCATCAATGATCAGTGGCGCGTCTGCTTTCATTGGTCCAATGGATTCGCGGAAAACGTCGAAATCATAGATTATCACTAAGGAGTATGCATCATGAAAAAACATGATCCAATAACACCAGGTGAAATCCTGTTGGAAGAGTTTCTTAAGCCCATGGGGCTGAGCCAGTATCGTTTGGCTAAAGAAATCGGGGTTCCTGCACAGCGTATCAGTGAAATTATTTCAGGTAAACGAGGAGTTACAGCTGATACGGATTTGCGGTTGTGCCGATTTTTCGGCCTCTCCAACGGCTATTTTCTGCGGGCACAGGCTGCTTATGATACCGAGGTCACGGAGCGTGACATCGGTCCATTGTTGAAAAATATTAAACCCTGGATAGCGCATGCGGCCCAATAAGGTGAATTGTGCCGACGAAACGCAACGCGCGGCCGATTAGCCGCATACCCTCACCCTCAAAACAATCGACCATAACACCCCATGACAAATCAAACGCCAGAGCAGAAAGCCCGAGACGAAATCGACAGGATGCTGGCTGCGGCCGGATGGGTGGTGCAGTCCAAGAACAAGGTGAATCTGGCGGCCGGCAAGGGCGTGGCGGTCCAGGAATACCAGACCGATGCCGGCCCGGCCGATTATGTCTTGTTTGCGGACGGAAAACCCGCCGGCATCATCGAGGCCAAGCGCGAGGAAGAAGGGGAGCGGCTCACGACGCACGAGGACCAGTCGTCGTGGTATGCACGGGCCACGTTGAAATACAATCTCAACAGCAACCCCCTGCCCTTTGTGTATGAGAGCACCGGCGTGCTGACCCGGTTCACCGATTACCGGGACCCCAAACCCCGATCCCGACCGGTGTTTCATTTTCACAAACCCGAGACCCTGGCCGAATGGCGCGGGCAGGCGGAAACCCTGCGGGCAAAGCTTCAAAACATGCCGGCTCTGGATGAACAGGGTGAATTTGAAATGCCCAAAACCCTGGTCTTTGCCAAGACCGACAGCCACGCCGACGATATTATCCAGATCATCCGGGAAGAGTTTGCCGAAGACAATGATTTCTGCAAGAAGATCACTTACAAGGCCGATGAAGATCCCAAATCCGTCCTGACCCGGTTCCGCAACTCCTGGGCCCCGCGCATTGCCGTGACCGTGGACATGATCGCCACGGGCACGGACGTCAAGCCCCTGGAGGTGCTGCTGTTCATGCGGGATGTGAAAAGCGGCAACTATTTTGAGCAGATGAAGGGCCGGGGCACCCGCACCCTTCATTTTGACGATTTAAAAAAGGTGACCCGCACGGCCCGCCACACCAAAACGCATTTTGTGATCGTGGATGCCGTGGGGGCCGTCAAATCCAAAAAAACCGACTCCCGGCCCCTGGAGCACAAACCGGCCGTGCCCTTAAAAGACCTGCTGGGGGCCGTGGCCATGGGCGTCCAGGACGAAGACCTGTTTATCTCCCTGGCCAACCGGCTCATCCGCCTGGGCAGGCAGCTCACCGAAGAGCAGATGGAATGGCTGCGCCTGCTCAAGGATCATGTGGCCGCCAGTTTTCATTTGACCGTAGATGATCTGGACTACACCCCCTTTGACGCCAAGGGCGGCCGTGGGAAAATGTGGCAATTGTTCGGTGACCAGGCGGTTGATATTATCGATGAATTGAACGAGGCCCTGGCGGCGTAGGCGTATTGTAGAGACGCGATGCATCGCGTCTCTACGACAACCACAATGACGGGATAACATGACGATCTAATGGAAAAATATAAAAACAAATACCGCATCCCGTCCGCCCGATTGCAAAATTGGGATTACGGATGGAATGCCTCATATTTCATCACCATCTGCACCCATAACCGGGAATGTTATTTTGGGAAAATTGTTGACACCATAGAGACGCAATGCATTGCGTCTCTACGACCACCCATTGCAATGCGATTATCCGAAATTGGAAAAATTGTGGAATCCGAATGGATGAACACACCGAAAATCCGACCTGATATGAATTTGAAATTGGGCGCATTTGTTGTCATGCCCAACCATGTCCACGGAATCATTGCTATCGTAGGGGC
>CAYZXZ010000080.1:0-12106 GCA_964481615.1 uncultured Desulfobacteraceae bacterium
ACCATGTCACCGAATCCGGATTTGCAGCAGACATCGGTTTTGAAAAATTCTGGAACGTGAAATGCCGATTCTCCGGACTCAAACCTCATGTATCAGTGCTCACCGCCACGGTTCGGGCCCTCAAGATGCACGGCGGCGGACCCAAAGTGGTCGCCGGCAAGGCGTTAGATGACGCCTACACCAAGGAAAACCTGGCACTGGTGGAAAAGGGCTGCGAGAACATGGTCCACATGATCGGCGTAATCCGCAAAGCCGGCATCAACCCGGTGGTCTGCATCAACCGTTTCTACACAGATACCGATGCGGAAGTCGCCGTCGTAAAGAAAGCCGCAGAAGCGGCCGGCGCCCGCTGCGCCGAATCCAACCACTGGCTCAAGGGCGGACAGGGCGCGCTAGAATTCGCCGATGCGGTCATTGACGCCTGCAAAGAAAAAAATGATTTCAAATTCCTCTATCCGCTGGAAATGAAACTGCGCGACCGGGTTGGCGTTATTGCGAAGGAAGTCTACGGCGCAGACGGCGTGGATTGGCTGCCGGATGCGGCCGCCAAGGCGGAAATGCTGGAAAATGATCCCAAGTACGCCGACTTTGCCACCATGATGGTCAAAACCCACCTGAGCCTGACCCACGACCCGGTGAAGAAGGGCGTTCCCAAGGGATGGCGCCTGCCCATCCGCGACGTGCTCATCTATTCCGGCGCGAAATTCCTCTGTCCGTGCGCGGGGACCATCAGCCTGATGCCCGGAACCAGCTCCAATCCGGCGTTCAGAAGAATCGATGTTGATCCGGCAACCGGTAAGGTGAGCGGATTGTTCTAATCGCTTTTCGTAAGGAATGTAACTCGCAAACGTAACACGCAGAAACGCCCGACGGCATGTCCATATGTCGCCGGGCGTTTTTTTAAAGGCAATGAATCAGAAGTTTTGCTGCGATTTTGGCGGCGGTGAATTCCGAAACCCCGGTTCCATCGATCTTGGCCAGCTCATTGATATCGGCCGCCACCACCTTTCGGGACCGGCCCACCCGACGGATCAATTCAATCAACTGGCGATAGCTCAGACCGCCGGGTACGGGGGTGCCGGTGCCGGGAAGAACAGAAGGATCCAGACCGTCTAAGTCGATGGTGATATAGACGGATGCGGGCAGGGTCTCGATCACTGCATCGATCCAGCCGTAATCCAGGGGATCGATGCAGTGATCGTAAAAAGGCCGGAGATTTCTTTTTTTTATATAATCTGATTCTTCAGATGATAATGAACGGATGCCCACCTGGGCGAAGGCCAAGCCCATATCATCGGCCACCCGCCGCATGACGCAGGCATGATTGTACCGGCTTCCATGCCAGGAATCCCTCAGATCCAGATGCGCGTCCACTTGAAGAACGCCGATATCAGGACAGATCCGGGCCGCGGCCCGGATCAGACCGATGGAAACGGCATGATCCCCGCCCACCGACAGCAGGAATTTCCCAGACGCCAGATGAGGTCGCGCCGCGGCTTCGATCTCGGCCACGGCCTGTTCCGGTTGATCCGACGGTTCCAAGGGATCCAGTGTATGGATACCATGCCGCTGCCAGTCGATCCCGGTTTCCTCATCCAGATCTTCCAGCTCGGCGGAGGCGGTCAACAGATGGTACGCGCCCTCCCCGCTGCCGGTACCGAAAGACGGGGCAACCTCGTAATAGATGGGAAGAACGATGACATGAGCGTCATTGCTGTCGGCGGCCTGAACCTCCGGACCGCCGAACGCCAGAAACGGCCGGACCGACATTATTTGACAAAAATCGCGGCGGCAATGACCGTTGTCCAGAGATTGCCTTCCGCGCCCAGGGCCGCCTGGCTAGTATGGCGAGAATGGATGATCTTACCCGACATCCGGTAAATCTCTTTGCGTTCGTCATAATCCTTGTCCGGATCAAACTCGATGCCAAGCGTGTTGGCCAGCATGGAAGCAGCCAGATCCTCGGCAAAATCACCGGCCTCGATTTCCGTCTGGCCGTATCCGTGATGTTCCGAGAGATAGCCGTACTTGTCGTCGCCTTCTGGCAGCGCAAGTCCGATACTGGCCACGATCCGGCGGCCCGGCTCCTTGCTCTGCTCTCTGGCCATGACGCAATGGGTGATCTCTCCCGGTTCGAGCCTGGCAAGACCTATTTCTTTATCGATAATTTTACATCCCGGCGGAAATATGGAAGAGACCTGAACCAGATTGAGATGGGCGATGCCGGCTTCCCGAAGCGCATTTTCAAAAGATGCCAGCTGGGCTTTGTCCGTGCCGAAACCCTTGGTGAAAAAAATATATCGCGGGACATACATCTGATTTGCCCTCCCTTTACTCAAATAATGCTGAAACAATCCATAACGCCCTTCCCGGGCCGCCGCCGGACTTAAACCGTCATCGGGGCAGTCAGGCACTTGACGCTTTATAAAAAAACAATAAACGTTCTTAATAAAGTCAAAAACATTTCCTTGTCAATCGAAAAAGTTTCGATTGAAATTTCCGGTGAAAAGATCCGATGAAAAAATGCCGGTGAAAAATGCCCGCAACGCTAAAATAACAAAACCGCCCTTGCATGCAAAGGGGAAAAACTGGTAATGACTTCCATCTGCCCGGCATGCCGGAGGCCGAATGAGAATACATCACAACAGGAACATTATCGATGCCGATCATCATGTTTAAAAATTTTCAAGGTTTTACGCCGGGAAACCAACCCGGCAGGCCCGCCATGTCCCGCCTGCTGATCCGCTGGCTGTGCCTGACCGGGGCCATCCTGTTTACCGCCTATGTCGTCGAGGGAATTTCCGCAACCGGTTTTTTCAGCGCCTTTTTCGCCGCGGCGGCCCTGGGCGTTCTCAACCTGTTTTTCCGGCCGATCCTGCTGATTCTGACGCTGCCTATCAATATCCTATCCCTGGGCCTGTTCACCTTTGTCATCAACGCATTGATGCTGAAAATGGTCTCTATCCTGATTCCGGGATTTACGGTCACGGGATTCTGGGCCGCGGTCTTCGGCGCCATTCTCATCAGCCTCGCCTCATGGTTCCTAAACACCCTCCTGCAGGACGGCGAAGGTCCGGGCCGGCCCGCCGCGGGGCCTGGTGACCGGGGTCGGCGGCATCCGGATGGGACCATCGACCTGAATAAAAAAGACAACCGCTGGGAATAATGTAACCGGAAGCTATCCGAATACATAAAGGCAGGCGATCACGGCAAAAACAATGCCGGCCAGGTCGGCGGTCAGGGCCGCCCCCAGTGCATGACGGACCCGTTGCACCCCCACGGCGCCGAAATAGACCGCCAGCACATAAAAGGTGGTTTCGGTGGAACCCTGGAGAGTACTGACCAGGTATCCTGTGTAACTGTCCGGCCCGATGGACGGATCATTGATGATGGACGCCAGCACGCCGTAAGCTCCGGAACCCGACAGCGGCCGCAGGATAGCCATGGGAAGCGCCTCGGCGGGAAGTCCCACCGTCCCGGTCCATGCCCCCAAAAATTGCACCATCACCTCCATGGCCCCGCTGGCCCGGAACATGGCCACGGCCACCAGAATCGCCACCAGGAAAGGGATAATCCGGACAGCCACCTGGAATCCTTCTTTGGCGCCCTCGATAAAAGTTTCATACACCCGAACACCCTTGCACATTCCAAAGAGCAGGAACCCGACCATCAGCGAGGGAATGATCCACGGGGAAACGGCCTTTCCAAACAGGATCGCCAGCGGAATCAAAGACACCAGCCCCACCAGGGCCAGGGCGCTGGCCCAAGCCGGGTAACCGGTTATTGGCGCATGTTCCGCATCGACCGGCATATCCGGTTTTTTTTCGGCGAGCGCAGGATCAGGGTCCGTCGGTGAGATCTTGGGAACCGGCCGCAGGTCCTTTTCAGAACCGGCCCAGGCCGCCGAAGCGGCAATAGGCGTGGCAAACCGTGAATAGAGTTTTGCGGCGATAATGGCGATGATTGTGGAGCCCATGGTGGCAAACAGGGTCGTAGGCAGGATAGCAGCGGGATCCATGGAGCCTGCCGCGGCCCGCAGGGCGATGACGCCCGTGGGCAAAAGAGTGACGCTGGACGTGTTGATGGCCAGAAACAGGACCATGGCATTGGTGGCCGTGCCCTTTTCCGGGTTGAGCTTATCCAGCTCCTGCATGGCCCGGATCCCGAAAGGGGTGGCGGCGTTGCCCAGACCGAGGACATTGGCGGACAGGTTTAGTATCATTGCCCCCATGGCCGGATGGTCGGCAGGCACATCCGGAAAAAGGCGGATCATCAGGGGCCGGATCAGGCGGGCGATGATCCTGAGCAATCCCCCGGCTTCGGCAATCTTCATCAACCCCAGAAACAGGGTCATGACCCCCACCAGGCCGATGGCCAGTTCCACGGCCCCGCCGGCGGACGCCACCATCTCCATGGACAGGGTTTCCATGGGCGACGGCAAACCGGTATCAGGAGACCAGGCAAATTGCCGGAACCCGGCAAACACAAAGGCGATCAAGATAATGGCGCAAAAGACAACATTCATCAGTATACGTCACTCAAACAGAGTCTGCTGAATCATCGGCTTGACGACCGGTCTTTTTTTTACGTCGGTTTCACCGCCGGACCGGTTTTGCTTCCCGGGGCCGTCCGCAACGGCGGCGTCCCGATCCTTGAAATCCGCGGGAACGGAATGTTCATCATAATCCACCTCGAACAGCTCTTCCTGCTTACGCCGAACCCGGCAAACCAGGGGAAGCCGCAGGTTTTTTTCCTGGGCCGTCATCACGGGGAAACCATAGTGTTGATTCATATGTTTCATGGGCCCTTTTTCCATGGTCCGGTTTTGGACGAAATCTGTATGCGTCCGCAGCCGCTCATGAACACATTCCCGGGCGGATGCGGCGATGCTCTCGATACGGTCGGCGATGGCGCCTTTAAAACCGCGGTCGATTTCATAGCCGATGCTGTTTCTTCCCGCGGCCGCGGCCGCGGCCAGGGTGGTCCCGGTCCCCGCAAAGGGATCCAGCACCGTATCTTCCATGATGGAATACATATTGATGAGCCGGTAGGGGACGTCAAAGGGAAAAGCCGCGCTTCTCTTGCGAAGGGACTTGTCTTCCGTATTCTGCCGCGTGCCCTTCAGATCCATCCATACATCCGAGAACCAGTGGTTCCGCTCCTCCCAGAAAAACGTGCTCTCTTGACGCGCCGTGCTTTCCCCTCCTTTTTCAAAGGTCCGCTTGTCTCCCTTACGCACAATCAGGATATATTCGTGCTCCAGGGTGACATAGGCGCCTGCCGGCAGCATGCCTGATCCCATGAATTTATTGGGCGCGTTGGTCTGTTTCCGCCAGATCACGGCGGGCAGCGGATTAAAACCTTTTTCATACAGATAGTTCAGAATCCGGACATGATTCGGATAAAGGGTGAACCGGTCCTTGATGGTCCGGACGGCATCGCCGATATTAATGCAGGCGAATCCTCCCTTTTTCAGGACACGGAACACCTCGTCCCAGACTGGGTCGAGCCGGCGGTGCATCAGTTCAAAAGCACGGTTTCCGTCTTCCATGTCCAGGGCAACGCCAACTTTCGGATCGGCAAGGCAAAAAATCTCGTCCCACATGGCGATCATGGGGTACGGCGGGGATGTGACAACAAGATCGACGCTTTCATCGGCCACAGCCGACATCTTGCGGGCATCGGCAAAACAAATGCGGTGAGTGGTTTTCATGAACGCGAATCTCTCGTCTCTTGTTTCCGCGGCTATGCCGCCTGAAAGGAATTTACGGAGGTGCCGCCGGTTTATTTCCAGTACTTCTGGGTGGCCTTGACGATGCTGAGCACTTCGTCCATGTCATCGGTGATATGCATGATATTCATGTCTTCGGGTGATATCATTCCTTCTTCCAGCAGCCGGGCCTTGATCCAGTCGATCAATCCTTCCCAGTATTTCGTCCCGAACAGGATCACCGGAAGCGGTTTGATCCGATGCGTCTGAATCAGGGTGACGGCCTCGGCAAATTCATCTAAGGTACCGAACCCGCCCGGCATGATGATATAGGCCTGAGCATATTTGATGAACATCACTTTTCGAACGAAAAAATAATTGAATTGGATTTTAATATTGGCATAGGGGTTCGGGTTTTGCTCCCTGGGAAGAATGATGTTCATCCCTACGGATTTGCCGCCTTTTTCAGCGGCCCCCTTGTTGGCGGCCTCCATGATCCCGCCGCCGCCGCCGGTGATCACGGCGAATCCGTTTTCAGCCAGCATTGCCGCCATGGTTTCGGTCAGATGGTAATACGAATGATCCGGCGCGACCCGGGCCGACCCGAAAATGCTTACCGCAGGGCCGAGATCGTGAAGAGCCTCCACGCCGTCAACGAATTCACCGAGAATTTTAAAGAGTCGCCACGATTCGCTGAACCGCATTTCATCAATGGGATACTGCTCTCTCATAAACCGACACTCCCTGGCACACTAAAAAAACGTCCGCGGAGCATACCCCGCAGACGACGTATATTTGGATGGATGATGCATTGAAAAACCGGCTCACGGCCGGTTACGGTCATACGCCTCAGCTTCTGCCGTTGAATCCGACCATTACCTGGCCGCCGTCCACAATCACCGGAACCCGGCGCCGGCCATCCGACAATTTCAGCATGCGGTCAAGACTTTCCGGATTTTCCAGCACATCGATATAATCAACATCGATATTTTTTGCCTTATAGGCTTCACGAGCCCCGGTGGTGAAAGGTCAGGTGCTTTTTCCGTAAATCGTCAATTTTTCCGGCATCGGAAGCCTCCTATCGTCCACTGAATATGATAATACCTTATAAATCAAATCATTATAACGCCAAAACAAGAATATTAATTACCAATCGAACCCCGGGTTGTCAATCATTTAGTTGACAATTCTGAGGCCGCCGTGATAGTTTAAAAAATTTGGATTACATAAATTAATAAATATATGAATATGTTAACTAATGACAATGCGAAAAAAGTCACCGTGATCAATGAGTTCGGACTGCATGCCAGACCGGCGGCCATGGTGGCCAAATTGGCGCTCCAAGCGAAATCGAATGTCTGGTTGATCAAGGACGACCGGCATGTCGATGCTTCCAGCATCATCGATATCCTCTCCCTGGAGTGCGGAAAGAATACCGAACTGCTCGTTCGCGCGGAAAATGCCTCGGACATGGCCGTCGTCGACAGGATCGCGGCGCTGTTTGCAAAGGGATTCACGGAGTAACAGATTCATGCATGCAACAGTTACAAACGAAATCCGGTTAAAAGGCATCGGCGGATCTCCCGGCATCTGTATCGGCAAGGCCTACCTTGTCGACAGGGAGGGGGTTGACGTCGTTAAAAAGTATAATATCAGCAAGGATGACGTTTCAGGAGAGATCAACCGCTTCAAAAAAGCGGTCTCCCATGCCAAAAAAGAGCTTTCCGCCATCATCGGGGCTCTGCCCGAAGATCTGAGGCAGCATGCCTATATCCTGGAAACGCACCTGCTGCTGCACAAAGACAAAATGCTCTATGGCAAGGCGATCGATATCATAAAAACCGAGCGGATAAACGCCGAATGGGCATTGAGGGAAACCATTTCACAGGCCAGGGAGATCTTTTCCAACATTACCGATTCCTACCTGAAAGGGCGCGTGGCCGATATCGAACATGTATCCGACCGGATCATGCGGAATCTCGTGGGCGCCAAGGATGTTGACTTATCCGACATTGACCGGCGCGTGATTCTGGTGGCCAACAACCTGTCCCCCGCTGAAACCAGTCAGATTCAGCTCGAAAAAATTATGGGATTCGTCACAGACCGGGGAGGCAGGGATTCGCACACCGGCATCATCGCCCGAACCCTTGAAATACCCGCTGTTTTAGGGCTCGAAACAGCGACCGCCGTCATCAAAAACAACGATATGTTGATTATTGACGGCAGCGAAGGGCTGATCATCATCAACCCGGAAAACGAGACCCTTATCCATTATGAAATGCTTGCCGAAAAGTTCAATGTTCAGAAAGCAGACGCTCTGCGCACCAGCTGGCGTCCGGCAAAAAGCCTGGACGGGAAACTGTTTCGGGTCATGGGCAACATCGAACTGTCCGAGGAAATCGTCGCGGTCAAGGATCACGGCGGCGACGGCATCGGCCTTTTCCGGACCGAATTTCTCTATATGAACCGGGCCGACTTTCCCGACGAAGAGGAACTCTTCGAAAAGTACAGGGAAGTCGTGGAATTGATGTCCCCGCAACCTGTGACCATCCGCACGCTTGACATCAACGGCGACAAGGCCCTTGACGCAAGCCAGCCGGCTGAAGAAGCCAATCCGGCCCTCGGCCTGCGGGCCATCCGGTTCTGCCTGAAAAACATAGACGTATTCAAAACCCAGCTCCGTGCCATCCTCCGGGCCGCGGCTCACGGCAACGTGCGACTCCTGATCCCGATGATATCAAGCTGTGAAGAGATATACGAAACCCGTCGGATTCTCGACGCTGCGGCCGACAGCCTTAAAAAAGATGGCATAGAGTATAACCGGGAAATCGAATTCGGCATCATGATCGAGGTCCCGTCCGCCGTTATCATGGCGGACGCAATGGCACGGGCGGTCGATTTTTTCAGCATCGGCACAAACGACCTGGTGCAGTACACCTTGGCCATTGACCGCGGCAACCGCCATGTCGCGTATTTATACAACCCGCTACATCCCGCGGTCATCCGGCTGCTCAAGCAACTGGCTGATGTCGGCAAAAAGGCCGGGATCAAAACATACATGTGCGGGGAAATGGCCGCCGGCATCATTCACCTGCCGATTCTGATGGGCATCGGCATTTCGGAATTGAGCATGTCGCCCCAATCGATTCCCATGGTCAAAAACGCCATCCGGAAAATCAGCGTGGCCGAATCCAGGGCATTTCTAAAGGACGTACTCAGACAGGCCACCACCGCCGATATCATCCAGTTGATCGAAGACACTTACGGCGGCATCCTATCCGAAACCATATATGCGCCCCCGACCGGGTCCTGAGTATCGAAGGCGCATAACATATACAAGGAACCGATTCTATTGGTTAGTGATCACATCAAAATAGTGGCGGAAAATCGAAAAGCCCGTCATGATTATCACATCGAAGAAGAAATCGAAGCGGGCATGGTACTGGTGGGCACCGAGGTCAAGGCCATGCGCATGGGCCGTGCCAACCTCAAGGATTCATACGGTAAATTCAAAAACGGTGAACTCTACATCTACCAGATGCATATCAGCGCGTATCCCTTTGCCTTTCACGACAACCATGAGCCTCTGCGCCAGCGCAAACTGCTGCTCAAACGGTCTGAGCTCAAACGGCTCTATGGAAAAATGCGGGAAAAAGGGTTCGCCCTGATTCCTTTGAGGGTCTATTTCCGGGAGGGAAAGGCCAAAATCACCATGGCTCTGGCCCGGGGAAAGCGCAAATACGACAAGCGGGAAGCCATCAAGGACCGCGAAATGAAACGGGAACTCGACCGGGCCCGGAAGAAGTGATCCTCCGGGTAATTCCGTTTTCGGACACGACCTTACACAAGAACGGCGAGCCCCGCAGAGCAATTGATCCTGCTTTCTTTTGTGGCTGCTATTTTGCTCTCACTATTTTATGTTCCTTGCTATTTTGTTGACAATGCCCGCGGCCGGGATTATATTTTTACCGTACAACGTCGCGATATCCCTTATAACGAGGGACCCTCCTGTCTGGGGGCGAAATGGTTTCGACGGGGACAAAGAAGCTTTGGTTGCATACCGAGTCCCGCTGACTCGTAAAACAGGCGGATCATAAACATAATCGCAGACGATTATAACTACGCCTTGGCCGCTTAGTCGGCCAACGTCCTTCCGGGCTTCCTCCTGCGGGCCCGGCCTGGACGTCGACTTGCAGGATAGCCATTTCAGAACGTCTGTTTCTGTGACGGCGAAACTCTAACAGACTAGCAACTCAAGCATCCCGCCTGAAGGAGACTTGATGCGCGAAATTCAGAATCCAGGCTATGTATGTAGAAGCCATTGTGGAATGTTTTCGGACGCGGGTTCGACTCCCGCCGCCTCCACCAGAAGCCAATCCAACACAATCCAAAGAAGTCCAAAAAACCGCTGATAATAGCGGTTTTTTTATTGTTTTTTGTCCGATGGCGTATTATATGGCTCATCAAAATCCGACAGTTTTGGGGATATATTAAGCGCAAAATACCCCCAAAAAAAATCGGATACCCCCAAAAATGGAGAAAACGCCCATGCCTAAAAGAATCACGCCTATATCGGAAACAAAAATACGCACTGCCAAAAATAAAGAGAAAGAATATAAAATATTCGATGGAGGAGGCCTTTACCTTCTCGTCACCCCAACCGGAGGAAAACTCTGGAGGCTGAAGTATCGCTTTGAGGGAAAAGGGAAATTGCTTGCCTTGGGTGCATACCCGGAAATCAGCCTCGCCGATGCCAGACAGAGAAGAGAGGAAGCCCGAAGGCAACTTGCCAATGGAGTTGATCCTGGGGCCGCTCGTAAAGCCCAGAAACAGGCAAAAACAGAGGAAACAGAGACCTTTGAGGTCATTGGCAGGGAATGGCACACGAAATTCACCCCCACATGGAGCCCAGGCCACGCCATAACGATTATGAGCCGCTTGGAGCGTGATTTATTCCCCTGGATTGGCAAACGGCCGATCAATCAAATCAAAGCACCGGAATTGCTTGCTGTCCTTCGCAGGGTGGAAAGCCGGGGTGCTCTTGAATCAGCTCACCGGATCAGGACTATTGCCGGGCAGGTTTTTCGATATGCCGTTGCCACAGGAAGGGCGGAGCGTGATCCTGCGGCCGATCTGAAAGGGGCGTTGCCGCAGCCACAGGAAAAGCACCATGCTGCGATCATTGACCCCAAAGAAGTCGGCCCCTTTTTAAGGGCTTTGGATGGCTACCAAGGGCATTTTGTAGTAAAGTGCGCCTTAAAGCTTGCCCCGATATTTTTTGTACGCCCCGGAGAGCTGCGCCATGCCGAATGGTCGGAGATTGATCTTGATGAGGCTGTTTGGAATATCCCGGCTCATAAGATGAAGTTGAAGCTGGCGCATATCGTGCCGCTATGCCGTCAGGCGGTGGAGATATTGACGAACTTGAAGGAATTGACTGGGACAAGCCGCTATGTTTTCCCATCCGGAAGGACGTTTGCCCGGCCTATGAGCAACAATGCCGTCAACGCAGCGCTCCGCCGCATGGGGTATGATAAGGAAACCATGACCGGCCACGGATTCCGGGCAATGGCGCGCACCATTCTTGATGAAGTTCTGCATGTCCGTCCTGATTACATAGAGCATCAGCTTGCCCATGCCGTGCGCGATCCGAATGGAAGGGCCTATAACCGGACAGCCCACCTCGAAGAACGCCGGAAAATGATGCAGTCATGGGCGGATTATCTTGATGCTTTAAGAGTTGGAGCGGATATTATTCCCTTCAAAAAGGTGGCAACATTGAAATAATTTGATTGTCAGGGGCAGGTCCCGGCCGGGCCTTCCCTGAACCCCAACGGGGACATCCTTAGAAAGACGGATTATGTTTGAAAATTGCCTGACATTTCTAAAAGAAAGTTGTGATTCTGCTGCTTCCAATAAAGATGAAATCATCTCTTTATTGATGAAGAAAAAAAGAGATCAAGCATGGCTTTTCTTAATTGAGATTACAAGATTGATCGCATGCGTGAAAAAAGGCGAATCTTTTTCAGAGCTTTATGACGCTTCTTATGAAAATTTTCCATTGCGGGAAAACTTTTTTGCTGGAGAGGCAATTCATGAACTGACAGATGAACTGGTGACGGCCATAACGAATGGTTCAATCGATGAAGAATCAATGATACATATTTTTAAGGAAATTGTCGGCGATTATAGTCCACCCCTCAGTAGTTTACCCCTTATTCAGGCGCATCTATTGTGTTTTTTGCTTTTTTACGGCTATTTCAGTAGAAAAATGGATGGTATTCCGCTTGCCTTTGCGCTTCAAGTGGATTTTTCTTTTGCTAAAATAGCTTGTGCGTATGGCCAGCAATTCACGGTGACCGTTAAAAACCTTTAAAATCAAGGGCGGCGCCTTTT
>CAYZXZ010000081.1:0-10194 GCA_964481615.1 uncultured Desulfobacteraceae bacterium
TAAATTTATAACAATCAGTTATTATTGATTATAATTTTTTCCGTTCAGGCACTAATTATGAAAAAATCGTGGCGGGCAATCTGGCGCGCCTTTATGAAAACCTGCCGCCGGACCTGGCGGATCGGCTGCCGGCGAAAAGAGACGGGGACGCCTTTGTGTTCGAGGCATTCGGGGAGATGTGCCGGATCGAACCCGGCTGCATCGTTCTGGGTGACGGCAGCTATCCGCAGGTGATGGGGATCATGATCTCCCTTTACGCCCTCAATGCCAGGACCGATCCCTGCGTTCCCCTCCCCTTTACGGCATTCAAGGAATTCCCCAACACCATGCCCTACGTGGGGGCGTTTGCCACGCATACGGAAAAAATCCTGGCGCCTTATACGCCGGCGATCAGGGAAAACATCGAGCGGATCAAAGCGGCCATGAAGGGGAAAGGCGCCCCGGCGGATATTTCAGGTGATTTCGCCTTTGTAGTTTATCCCCTGCCCAAGATCGCGCTCTGCTATATCTTTTATGAGGCCGACGAGGATTTTCCGGCAGCGGTGACCTGTCTGTATTCCAATAACGCCGACCTGTTCCTTCCCATCGACCCTCTGGCCGATGTCGGCGAATACACCTCCCGCAGGATCATCGCGCTTGTCAAATGACGTCCGCGCATCCGCTAAATCGCAACAGGTAAACCCTCAACCCAATGATGGCGCATGGAAAACAACCACATCGACAACCCCATCGTCGCATTAAAGAACATCACCAAGCGTTTCGGCGACAAGACGGTCTTAAAGGGACTGGACATAGACGTCCGCAACGGGGAATTTCTGACTCTTCTGGGTCCGTCCGGATGCGGGAAGACCACCATTCTCAGGCTTCTGGCGGGGTTTGAGTCTCCGGACAAAGGGGATATTTTCATCGACGGCCGCCGGGTCAACGATCTTGCCCCCAACCAGAGACACGTCAATATCGTGTTCCAGAGTTTCGCTCTTTTTCCACATATGACCGCCTGGGAAAATGTGGCCTTCGGCCTGAAGATGAAAAAAACGGACCGGGTTGAAATCCGCGACCGGGTTAACGAAGCCCTTCGCATGGTTAAACTGGAAGACCTGGCCGACCGCAAACCGCACCAGCTTTCCGGGGGCCAGCAGCAGCGGGTGGCCCTGGCCCGGGCCGTTGTCAACCGGCCCCGCGTTCTGCTGCTGGATGAATGCCTCAACGCTTTAGATTACAAACTCCGCAAGGAGATGCAGATCGAACTCAAACAGATTCAGCGGAGCCTCGGCATCACCTTTATCTTTGTCACCCATGCTCAGGAAGAGGCCCTGTCCATGTCCGACCGGATCATCGTCATGCGCGACGGCCTGATCGAGCAGGCCGGCACGCCTCGCCAGGTCTATGAATCGCCCGCCAACCTGTTCGTGGCCCGGTTCGTGGGTGAGATCAATATTTTCGACGGGATTGTCACCGGACGGGAAAACGGGTCATCCGTTTTTGCCGACGTGGAAGGCGTCGGCTGCACTTTGCGCACGACCCGGCCCTTCCAGGCCGGAGACCGGATCAAGGTCCTGCTGCGTCCCGAAGACCTGCGGATCACGGAACTTAAAAACGGAGAAGCCGTTGACGGATCATCCATTGACAAAAAATTCATCGGCCGGGTACTGGAACGCACCTACAAAGGAATGACTCTGGATTCGCTGATTCTTTTGGACAGCGGAAAAAAAATCCAGGCCAGCGAATTTTTCGACGAGGCAGACCCGTCCTTTGATTATGCCATCGGCGAGCGCGTGGCCGTGGGATGGGTTCCCTCCTGGGAGGAGATACTGCCAGATGACGGAAAAAAGCCTGTTTAAAACCGCAACCATCGGTCTGATGGGGACATGGCTCGGGTTTTTCGTGCTGATCCCCAATGTCATGATCATGGTGACCAGCTTTCTCCAGCGGGACGAGGCCGCCTTTGTCCGGCTGGGTTTCACCCTGGAGAACTACCGGCGCATCATAGACCCCGTATACCTCCAGGTGTTCGGCCATTCCGCGGCCATGGCCCTGGTAGCCACCATGCTCTGCCTGGCGCTCGGCTACCCCTTTGCCTTTGCCCTGGCCCGGACCCGGCCGGGACTGCGGCACCTGCTCCTGCTGCTGGTCATCATCCCCTTCTGGACCAATTCACTGATCCGCACCTATGCCATCCGTACCCTGCTGGCCACACACGGCTTGCTCAACCAGTTTCTGCTGTTTACCGGCGTCATTGACGAGCCGCTGCGGATCCTCTACACCGGCACGGCCGTGACCATCGGACTGGTGTATATCCTGTTTCCGTTCATGGTGCTGCCGTTGTTTGCGGTTATTGAAAAACTCGATACGCGCCTGCTGGAAGCCGCCGCCGACCTCGGGGCAGGCAGATTCCAGACTTTTGTCCGCGTAATTATCCCGCTGACCCTGCCCGGCATCATCGCCGGCGGGCTCATGGTCTTCCTGCCGGCCCTTGGAATGTTCTACGTGGCCGACCTGCTGGGCGGCGCCAAGGACCTTCTCATCGGAAATTTCATCAAGAACCAGTTTCTGGATGCCCGGGACTGGCCTTTCGGGGCCGCGGCCAGCGTGGCCATGACCCTTGTCATGGCACTGATGCTGATCGCCTATTTCTTGAGCATCAAAAAAATCGGGAAAAAGGAGATCCGGTGATGCGGCGTATAAAATCGCTGTATGTGGCGTTGATCTATCTTTTTCTATACCTGCCGATTTTCGTGTTGATCGCCGCCTCGTTCAATGCTTCCAAATACGGGACCCGATGGGAGGGGTGGACCCTGAAATGGTATTACCAGGTCATCGACAGTCCCCTGCTGATGCACGCGGCTGTCAACACTCTGATCATCGCCTTTCTGGCGGCCACTCTGGCCACCATCATCGGCACCCTCGGGGCGGTCAGTATTTACCGCTGGCGCTTTGCGGGAAAAAAAACATTTGAAGGACTGCTGTTTGTCATCATGATGTCGCCGGACATCGTCATGGCCATCTCGCTGCTGGCACTTTTTATCGCGCTGGGAGCCCATCTCGGTTTCATATCCCTGCTGCTCTCCCATATCACCTTCTGCCTACCCTTTGTGGTGATCACGGTATACTCCCGCCTTTCCGGCTTTGATCCTGCGCTTATCGAAGCGGCCCGGGATCTCGGAGCCGGGGAATGGCACGTGTTTTATCGAATCATCCTGCCCCTTGCCATGCCGGCAGTGCTGGCGGGGTGGCTGCTGAGTTTCACCCTGTCGGTGGATGATGTCATCGTCAGTTTTTTCGTCACGGGGCCGGCCTTTGAAATCCTGCCGCTGCGGATTTATTCCATGGTCCGGCTGGGGGTCAAGCCCGAAGTCAACGCCCTGGCCACCATCCTGTTTTTCATTCCGGTAGTCTTTGTTTCGTTTTCATATATTTTGATGAAGGAGAAAAAATCATGAAGCGCATTCTTTGCAAAATTCTTGTTCCCGCTGTTTTTGTTTTCCTTGGCATCTGCATCGCCTCAATTGCCGCCGCCGAACAGGAAATCTATTTCTATAACTGGTCCGAATATCTCCCGGAAGAGGTGATCCGCCAGTTCACCGAGGAAACCGGCATCAAGGTCATCTACACCACCTATGACAGCAACGAGGCCATGTACGCCAAAATCCGGCTCCTGGATGGGAAAGGGTATGACCTGGTGGTGCCGTCCGGCTATTTTGTCAGCAAAATGGGAAAGGAAGGACTGCTGCACGAAATCGATAAAGGCCGACTGAATAATTTCGGAAACCTGGATTCACAGCACCTGAACCGGTCTTTTGATCCGGGCAACAAATACAGCGTCCCCTATCTCTGGGGCTCCACCGGTATCATCGTCAATTCGGCCGAGATCGACCCGGCCGGGGTCCGTTCCTGGGCCGATCTCTGGAAACCGGAATTCAAGGGCAAGGTCCTGCTCTTAAACGATGTCCGGGACGTTTTTTATATGAGCCTGCGGGTTCTGGGGCTTTCCGGCAACACCATCGATCCGGATGAGATCCGGCGGGCATATGACAAACTTGTGCAGCTCAAGCCAAACGTTCGGCTGTTTAATTCCGACACACCACGGATTCCCTACATCACCGGCGAGGTATCTGTGGGCCAGATCTGGAACGGCGAGGCATTCATGGCTGCCGAGGAAAACGAGCAGTTCACCTACATCTACCCCTCGGAAGGGGCCATTCTCTGGATGGACAACCTGGTGATCCCGAAACGGGCTGAACATATCGACAATGCCTATGCGCTCATCGATTTTCTCCTGCGCCCGGATATCGCCAAAGCCATCTGCGAAGATATCGGGTATGCCTCGCCCAACAAGGAAGCCGTCAAGCTGCTGGATGAGAATATCCGCAACAACCGCACCATCTATCCCTCGAAAGAAGATCTTGCCGGCGCTGATTTTCAGGTGGATATCGGCGAGGCCGTTGTGATATATGAATCCTGGTGGGAAAAATTAAAAACCGGAAGATAGATAATGAGGGTTCTGCTGTGACATTGTCAGAAAAACGGGGCATAAACCGTCAGCATCATGGTTGTCGATGATTTCCGGAAACTGACCGGGGTCGTGACCATGTTCGATATTTTATACCATCTGCGCTCCTCTTTTCTTAACTACGGCATAGAAGGCGCGGATCTTTCCTGGCAGGGACAAATGCAGATCCTGATCAAAAACCTGAAAGAGAAAAAGGTGCATCAGGTCATGAGCACCGATATCACCTGGGCCGAACCCGACGAGCACCTGATGATACTGGTGGACCGGATGGTGAAAAAAAGATTCCGCCGCCTGCCGGTACTCGACAACGGCAGGCCCGTAGGCATCGTCTATATTTCCGATGTTTACGACAATCTGTTTGCGTCGTTTTAAAAAAGCTTACCGGATATTTTCGTGATACTCCTGCAATGATCGCGGAACGGGTTCTCCCAGGCTCCTGGCCATGATCCCCTTGGCAGCAGCCAGGGCAGCGGCTGTCGTGGTGATATAGGGCACCTTGTAATTGATGGCGGCCTTGCGGATATAGGAGTCGTCCTCCTTGCTCTCCCGGCCGCCGGGGGTGTTGATCACCAGTTGGATGCCGCCGTTTTTAATCTCATCCACGATATCGGGCCGTCCGTATCCAAGCTTGCGGACCGGCTCGGCATCGATTCCGTTTTCCATCAGAAATTCCCGGGTGCTATTTGTGGCAAAAATGCGGAATCGCAGGTCCTTAAACAGCCGGGCCGATTCCAGGACCCCGGGCTTGTCCCGATCCGCCACCGTAATCAGCACAGTTCCCGTCAGCGGCAGAGCCACGCCGGTGCCTTCCTGGGCCTTGAAATAGGCCATACCGAAAGATCCGGCCATGCCCAGCACTTCGCCGGTGGAACGCATTTCCGGTCCCAGAAGGGGATCCACCTCGGGGAACATGTTAAAGGGAAACACCGCTTCCTTGACGCCGAAATGCGGTACCGGCTTCTTGAACAGATCAAATTTGGAAAGTTTCCCGCCCAGTATGATCCGGGTTGCGATGCGGGCCATCGAGATATTGCAAACCTTGGAGACCAGCGGAACGGTCCGCGACGCCCGGGGGTTGGCTTCCAGGATATAGACCGTATCATCAGCAATTGCATACTGAATGTTCATCAGACCCTTCACGCCGAGTTCCATGGCGATTTTCCTGGTGTATTCATAAATCGTTTCCACATGTTTGACCGGAATGCTCACCGGCGGAATGACGCAGGCCGAATCTCCGGAATGCACGCCGGCCAGTTCGATATGTTCCATGACCGCCGGGACAAAGGCGTCGACCCTGTCGGAAATGGCGTCGGCTTCAGCCTCGATGGCGTTTTGCAGGAACCGGTCGATGAGAATCGGCCGCTCCGGAGACACGTCCACTGCCGCGGCCATGTACTGGCGCAACATCTGTTCATCCTGGACGATCATCATGGCTCTGCCGCCAAGGACATAGGAAGGCCGGACCATCAGCGGATAGCCGATTTTGGCTGCCACCGCCAGGGCCGCATCCTCGGTATGGGCCATGCCTGATTCCGGCTGGGGGATGCCGAGTTTTTTCATGATCTGCCGGAACCGGTCCCGGTCTTCGGCCAGATCGATGGTATCCGGCGACGTTCCCAGGATATTGACCCCTGCCTCGGCCAGTTCCTGGGCGATGTTTAACGGCGTCTGCCCCCCGAACTGGACGATCACCCCTTCGGGCTTTTCCTTTTCGTAAATGCTCAGCACATCCTCGACAGTGAGCGGCTCGAAATAGAGCTTGTCCGACGTGTCATAATCGGTGGACACGGTTTCGGGGTTGCAGTTGACCATGATGGATTCGAATCCCGCTTCCCTTATGGCAAAGGCGGCATGCACACAGCAGTAGTCGAATTCGATGCCCTGGCCGATCCGGTTGGGACCGCCACCTATCACCATGATTTTCTTCCGGTCGCTGACCGGCACACTGTCGGGCGCATTATAGGTGGAATAGTAATAGGCCGCGTTTTCAACACCGGACACCGGCACCGCTTCCCATGTTTTGACGACGCCGATGGATTTACGCTGTTTGCGGATCTCCTTTTCGGGAATCGCGAGCAGTTTGGCCAGGTATCGATCGGCGAATCCGTCTTTCTTGGCCCGGACCAGCAGATCATCCGGCAACATTTTACCCTTGTGGACAAGAATTTCTTCCTCCAGTAAAACCAGCTCCCGCATCTGTTCGATAAACCATGCCTTGACATGAGTTTTTTCGTTCAGATCCGCGATGTCGGCGCCCTTGCGCAGGGCTTCGTACATGATGAAATGACGCTCACTGGAAGGAAAGGTAAGCAGATTCATCAGTTCGGGAAGGGATTTTTGATGGAAATCCTTTGCAAAACCAAGCCCGTACCGACCGCTTTCCAGGGACCGGATGGCTTTTTGAAAGGCTTCCTTGTAGTTTTTGCCGATGCTCATGACCTCGCCCACGGCCCGCATCTGTGTCCCGAGCCGGTCCTTGATGCCGGCAAATTTTTCAAAAGCCCACCGGGCGAATTTCACCACTACGTAATCACCGGACGGCGTGTATTTTTCCAGAGTGCCGTCCCGCCAGTACGGGATCTCGTCCAATGTCAGGCCGCTGGCCAGCATGGCAGACATCAGGGCGATGGGAAAACCCGTTGCCTTGGAGGCGAGGGCCGATGAGCGCGATGTCCGGGGGTTGATCTCGATGACCACCACCCGGCCGGTTTTCGGATCATGGGCGAATTGAATATTGGTGCCGCCGATGACCTCGATGGCTTCGACGATGGCATAGGAATAATCCTGGAGACGTTTCTGCAGGGCAGGGTCAATGGTGAGCATGGGCGCCGTGCAGAAGGAATCTCCGGTGTGCACGCCCATGGCATCCACGTTTTCAATAAAACAGACCGTGATTATCTGGTTGCGGGAATCGCGCACCACCTCGAGTTCAAGTTCCTCCCAGCCGATCACGGATTCCTCCACCAGGATCTGATGGACCAGGCTGACCGACAGGCCCCGGGCCGCCACCTCCCGCAGTTCTTCCACGTTATACACATGGCCACCGCCGGTACCGCCCATGGTGTAGGCCGGTCGGATCACCACAGGATAGCCTATTTCCTCGGCCACCCGCTCCGCATCCTCCACGCTGTAGACGGCCTCGCTCCTGGCCGTCTCGATGCCGAGGCGGGTCATGGTCTTTTTAAATTCGATCCGGTCCTCCCCACGCTCAATGGCCCCGACATTGATGCCGATGATTTTGACACCGTTCTTGTCCAGGACGCCCGCGCGATGGAGTCCCAGGCTGAGATTGAGGCCTGTCTGCCCCCCCAGGTTCGGCAGCAGGGCATCAGGCCGCTCTTTTTCGATGATCCGGGTCAGGGTTTCCAGATTGAGCGGCTCCACGTAAGTGGCGTCGGCCATGCCGGGATCGGTCATGATGGTGGCGGGATTCGAGTTGACCAGAACGATCTGGTAGCCAAGGGCACGCAGGGCCTTGCACGCCTGGGTGCCCGAATAATCAAATTCACAGGCCTGGCCGATAATGATCGGACCGGAGCCGATGATCATCACTTTTTTAATGTCTTCCAGCTTTGGCATATCTTCTCCTTATTTTAAAATAACCGCTGCCGTTTAAAAATAACTGCTGCCGTCCCAGCAGTGGGTACACAGCTTCTCTTTAGGCAATCCGATGGCGGCCACCAGATCGTCAAGCTTCTGGTAAATCAGGGATGTCAACTTCAATTCACGGCGGATCAGATCCACCATGGCCAGGTTCTTTTCCGAACCCGCTTCCGCGTATTCTTCCATGGACGAGACATCATCGCCTTCCAGCCGGTGAATCATTTTCCGGCCGATCAGGTCCAGGGTGGCGCGCGATGTGGAAAAATTAAGAAATTCACAAGGATGAATCAGCATTGGACAGGCCAGCCGCATGTGTACTTCCCGCGCGCCGAAATCAAAAAGGACCTTGATATTATCCCGCAACTGGGTTCCCCGGACAATGGAATCGTCACAGAAAAGGCAGCGTTTGCCATCGATTAAGGCCTGAACCGGAATCAGCTTCATCCGGGCCACCAGGTCCCGGACGCTCTGTTCCCCGGGCATGAAACTCCGGGGCCAGGTGGGCGTGTATTTGACAAACGGACGGATGTAGGGAATCTGCTTGGTGTTGGCATAACCGATGGCATGCCCGATTCCCGAATCCGGGATACCGGAGACAAAATCCGCCGATACCGTATCATTTTGCGCCAGTGCCCGGCCGCAACGATAGCGCACGGCCTCCACATTGATTCCTTCATACCCTGAGGCCGGATACCCGTAATACACCCAGAAAAAGGAACAAATCTGCATCCGATCCCCGGGGGCTTTGCGCCGCTCACATCCGTCCGGCGTCAGAAAAACGATTTCTCCGGGTCCGAGATAGGTCTTTACATCATAACCCAGGTTGAAAAGCGCGCAGCTTTCCGACGATGCCACATAGGCGCCGTCCTTGCTGCCGATGATCACCGGGGTCCGGCCGAGTTTGTCACGGGCCGCGTAGATCCCCCTGTCCGTCAATACCAGGATGGAACATGACCCCTGGATGACATCCTGGGCGTGGGCGATCCCCTCTTCAAACGTGGCGCCCTGGGCGATGAGCATGCCCACCAGCTCCGTGGGACTGACCACTCCCTCGGCAGCTTCAGAAAAATGAAAACCGCGAGCGTATGCCTGCCGGGTCAGTTCTTCAAGATTATTGACCCTGGCCACCGTGGCAATGGCAAAGGTGCCGAGATGGGATCCAATGATCAGCGGCTGGGAATCCGTATCGCTGATAACGCCGATGGCGATTTTGCCGTCGAGTTGCGGCAGATCGGCATTGAGCTTGCTTCGGAAATAGTCGTTTTCAATATTCTTGATGGTTTTTTTAATGCCGGTGCTGTTTCTGACTGCCATCCCGCCACGCTTGGTGCCGAGATGGGAATGATAATCCGTCCCGTAAAACACGTCCATGACGCAATCCGTTTTGGACGCGCACCCGAAAAAACCGCCCATGATTTCTTTTTCCTTTACCTTATGATATCCGCCCCTTCGGTTTCTCTCTCAAAAAGAGCTCCATGGGCCTGAACTCGGATTTCATTTGCCGTCCATGACCGCCCGGCCGAAGGCCTTCCCCTTTTCAAAAGCCTCCTCCAGGTACGCGGGATGCTTCAGCACATCGTCGGCCAAATCCAGCTGCCGATATAAAAGAGTATCCCATAACGCCATGTCGAACACATCGAAAAAATACCGCATGGAAAGCAGCATGCCGTCAAACAGCTTTTTCCCACGGGTGGCACCGGCGGCTATGATCAGACCTTTTCGAACCGGTGTCCACTTACCATAAGCAACCTCATTAATCCAGTATTTTTTAACCCAGAGAGACTGACATCTGTCCATGAGCATCTTAACGTGGGCCGGTACCGTGTAAAAAAAAATCGGGGAGGCGATCATCAGCCCCCGGGCTGAAAGGATACGATCCCGGACCTGTTGAAAATCATCGCTGATGGCGCACTCGCCGTTTTTTTTGCACCCGTAGATCTCAAGGCACGGTGAAATCCGGCAGTCCCGCAGCACGATTTCATCCACGCCTGCCCCGGCCTCTCGCGCCCCGGCAACCGCTTTTTTCAGCAGGATTGCGGTATTCCCATCCCGCCGGGGACTTCCGTATACGGCAACGATAT
>CAYZXZ010000081.1:10209-12044 GCA_964481615.1 uncultured Desulfobacteraceae bacterium
GTCATGATCCTTAAAATTTGAGAACCAGCCCGACAGGGCAGTGGTCCGAGCCGAAAACCGTGTTGTCGATAAAGGCCTCCACAACATGCCCGTTGTCGATCAAATCGGCGGTGACAAAGAAATAGTCGATCCGCCACCCGGCATTCCGTTCCCGGGCACGAAAGCGATAGCTCCACCACGAATATTTCACCTCATCCGGGTAGAAATGCCGGAAAGTATCCACATAACCATCAGCAACGATCCGATCCAGCCAGTCCCGTTCGATGTGCAAAAAACCCGATGTTTTCTCATTAGCCTTGGGATTTTTCAGATCGATTTCATTGTGGGCGGTGTTATAGTCGCCGGCGATCACCAGGCTGCGGCCGGCGTCCCTGAGACGGCCGGCGTATTCAAAAAACGCCTTGTAAAATTCCAGCTTGTAGGCAAGCCGTTCCCCGCTCATCTGGCCGTTGGGAAAATAAATATTAAAAAATACGAAATCAGAAAAATCGAGTTCGAGAATCCGGCCCTCACGATCAAAGGCATTGATGTCGATCCCGTATTTCACCGAAACAGGCGCTATCCGGGTCCAGGCCCCGACCCCGCTGTACCCTTTTTTTGCGGTGCAATGGGAGAAAAAGGATTCATATCCGTCGATCTGTTTGAGGGCGTCGGGCAATTGATCGGCCTGGAGCTTGGTCTCCTGGATGCAGAACACGTCTGCATCCAGGGATTGAAAGGACGGAAGGAAGCCCTTGTCGGCAGCCGCCCGCAACCCGTTGATGTTCCAGGAAATCAATCTGACATCGGATTTATCCATTTTCGTCTCCGGTCATCTGTCCCGCAGTGATCATCCGGCGCGATTGTTGGGATCAAACCGGCATCCGGTGCTTTTGATGATCAGAAGGGAACCGACATGCCGACGCCCCCGAAAAAGTTGACATCCGCCGCATCCTTGGGGAGCACATCCTTGTCTATGGTATCGGTATATCCCATCAGCGCGCTCAGGAAAACCGATCCCACTTGGTACCCCGCCCCCAGGTAAAACGTATATTCATGGAACCCGGAATCAAAACCTCCGGATACTTTTCGGGAAAAATCCTTGCCCGCATACCCGCAGGATGCCCCGAAATCAAGTGAAACCCCCGAATCCATCGCCAATGAGTATCCGGCATAGGGTGTGAGATAATAATCTTTCACCTCGTCAATGTCATAATATCCGATCATCCCGAGCACAAAACCGTCGACAGGTTCACCGGACACATCCAGGTAAATTTCCCGGGTGCCGAGTATTCCTCCGGCCTCGGTGGCCGGATACAGATATTCGATGCAGCCGCCAGTGATTGACAGGGGACCGGCCTCCGCCGTATAGGACAGGGCCAGATCGATTTCGGAAAATTCCCCGTCATCCAAGGTATTATCATAATCATCAATATCGAAATTACCCCAGACATTGAAATTGAAACCGCCG
Organism: uncultured Desulfobacteraceae bacterium; assembly: GCA_964481615.1. Lineage (GTDB taxonomy): Bacteria > Desulfobacterota > Desulfobacteria > Desulfobacterales > Desulfosalsimonadaceae > SURF-33. The sequence continues at coordinate 11,660 of CAYZXZ010000081.1, forward strand.
GCGGCCAAATCCATGCTCGGCTGCGCCACCAGCCCGTCATTAAAGGTAATGCCCCGCCAGACATAGGCGGAATATAAATCCATGTCGGCGGCGACCTCCGCGGCATCCGCCGCACCGGCGCCAAGCATCATCATCATCAGAAACCCACCCATCCATGTTTTTACTGCTTTCATTGTGATCCATCTCCTTTCATTTCTTTTAGATTGACCGGCAGTCAAGCCTGCATCTGAAATACAACAATTCTGTAGTATATGCATCAAAATTTTAACATTTTTGAAATATCGGTGCGCCGGCAATTGTATTGACACTGCGACCGGATATCTTTATAAATAGTGTCTGACAGAAAACCCCGGTTTTTGGTTTTGGTGAGCGCAAAATTTTTTCA
>CAYZXZ010000082.1:0-11886 GCA_964481615.1 uncultured Desulfobacteraceae bacterium
TCACCCAGCCTGACCTGGGAACGGCCGGACTGATTCTGATCATTGCCGTGTCAATGACCCTTTTTGTCAAGGTCGATCGCAAAGTCGTTCTTTTTTTTGCGGTACTGGCAGTCGTCTTTATTCCCATCGGCTGGGAACTGCTTGAACCATATCAAAAAGAGCGGATATTGACCCTGGTTTTTCCGGACAAGGATCCTTTGGGCACCGGGTATCATATCCGGCAGTCAAAAATCGCCGTGGGATCGGGCATGCTGCTGGGCAAGGGGTATCTTCAGGGCACCCAGAAAATGCTGGCGTTTCTTCCTGAACAGCACACGGATTTTATTTTTTCCGTTTTAACGGAGGAATGGGGTTTTGTCGGTTCCCTGGTTGTTCTTTTTCTTTTTTTACTGCTGATGGGTTTTGGATTGAGCATTGCTCATGGTTGCCGTAACCCTTCCGGAACCCTGATGGCGATCGGTATAACGGCCATGATTTTCTGGCAGACCGTAATCAATATCGCCATGGTGACCGGTATGTTTCCGGTGGTGGGGATACCGCTCCACCTCATCAGCTACGGGGGATCATCCATTCTGACGATATTTCTCGGTCTCGGTATACTGCTGAATATCAGCATGAGGAGATTCATGAAAGAATAGGAATATTTTTCTAATATTTTTTTAAAAAAACTTTGACAAACAAGAAGGGTTGATGGTAATGAGTTTTGCTTCAATTATTTGAAATTTGGATGCAGGCCAACATATTTGATTGACGAGCGATTGAGACGGGTTCTGGAGGGTGTGAGCGATGGTAAAAATTGACTATTCGTTATTTATACAGATCGCTAATTTTCTTTTTCTGATCTGGGGCATGAACAAAGTGCTTTATAAACCGGTCCGGCGGATACTGACGCAGCGGCAGGAGAAAATCTCGGGTCTTGAAAAGAACATCGTGAGTTCGGAAGAGGGTGCGGCCTCGAAAGACGAGGCAATGCGGGCCGGAATCAAGGAAGCAAGGGAAAAAGGGATCAAGGAAAAGGAAAGGCTTGAAGCCGAAGCCCGCCATGCGGAATCCGAACTCATCGAAAAAATCAATGACAAAGCACGGACCGATTATGAGCAGATGCGGGATATAATCGTATCCGAAGCCCAGGCCGCACGGCAGGCTCTTCAAAGAGAAGTCGACCGATTCGCGGATGACATCTGCAGCAAGCTGCTGGGGAGGGTGGTTTCATGATAAAAAACAACGCAAGCCATCGATTTTATCTCACGGCGGTTGTCTTGGCCGCATTGTTGTTGATAACGGTCGCTGACATGGCTTTTGGTGCTTCCGGCGGCGCACAAGGCGGCAGCCACTGGCAGAAAACAGATACCTACCGCATTATCAATTTTCTGGTTCTTGTCGGTCTGCTTTTTTTTCTGCTCAGAAAGCCGGCGGCGCAATTTCTGGGGGAACGGATAAAGGGAATCCGGGAGCAGCTTGCGGAACTGGAACAGAAGAAAATCGAGGCGGAAAAAAAACTGGCGGAATATACCCGGCGACTGGAGGCCATGAGTTCCGAATCCGACCGGATCATCGAGGAATATCGCCGGCAGGGAGAGGCCATGCGGGACAATATCCTGAAGGCGGCGGAAGTCGCTGCGGCAAAACTGGAAAGTCAGGCCCGGCGCAATATCGAACATGAATTCAAGAAGGCAAGAATCGAGCTGGAAATGGAAATCATGGAAAAGGCCATTTCCAGGGCGGAAGACATGCTGCGGAAAAATATCACGGATCAGGATCAGGAGCGACTTGTGGGCGAATATATAGATAAGGTGGTGATAAAGTGAAAACTTCAGCGATTGCCCGGCGATATGCAAAGGCATTGATTCTCATCGGCAGGGAAGACGGCCGGATTGATGATTACAGAGAGGCGATGGGTGCGTTTTTATTGCTGCTGGACAGAGAAAAACAGCTTGCTCAGGTCATCAACAATCCAGTTTACAGCACGGCGAGCCGACGCAATGTTTTGCAGGCTGTTCTTGAAAAGATCGAGGCGCCGAAAGTCATTCAGGCCTTCCTTCTTTTGCTGTTTGACAAGGGACGGATTAAGTTTCTACCGAATATCAGCGATTATTTCAACAAGCTGGCGGACGAGGCCAGGGGCATTATCCGGGCCGATCTTTCTTCCGCGGCCGAACTTACATCTGAAGTCTATGAACAGATTCGCGATGCGCTGTCGAAACTGACGGGAAAAGAAGTTGTGTTGGAAGCGAAACAGGACCCGACGCTCATCGGCGGTGTCGTCACAAGGATCGGAGATCTTGTGCTGGATGGCAGTGTCCGGACACAATTACAAAATATGCGAGAATCTTTAAAAAGGGGTGAGAGTGCATAATGGAAATAAGAGCCGAAGAAATAACTCAGATTATCAAGCAGCAGATTCAGGATTTTGACACGAAGGTCGAACTCAGTGAAACCGGCGTTGTGCTGTCTGTTGGCGACGGCATCGCCCGGGTCTTCGGGCTTGAAAAAGTCCAGGCCCTTGAGCTGGTTGAATTTCCCGGCGGGATTCTCGGGCTCGCGCTGAACCTCGAAACCGACAATGTCGGTATCGCCATCATGGGAGATGACTTCCATATTAAAGAAGGCGACATCGTGAAACGTACCGGGCGTATCGCCCAGGTGCCGGTGGGAGAGGCGGTTCTTGGCCGTGTGCTTTCCGCAGTGGGCGAGCCTCTGGACGGTAAGGGACCGGTCGACACCACCGAAACCCGCCGTATTGAAATGGTGGCGCCAGGTGTTATCGCCCGAAAAAGCGTTCACGAACCTTGCTATACCGGTTTGAAGGCTATTGACGCCATGACCCCCGTGGGTCGCGGACAGCGGGAACTGATCATCGGCGACCGTCAGGTCGGGAAAACCGCCATCGCCGTTGACGCCATCCTGGCCCAGAAAAATACTGACGTTTATTGTATCTATGTGGCCTGCGGCCAGAAAAAATCGACGGTTGCCCAGGTTGTGGCGGTGCTTGAAAAATACGGCGCCATGGAATACACGACCGTTATCGCCGCCTGCGCCAGCGACCCGGCAACGCTCCAGTACACCGCGCCTTATGCCGGCTGCTCCATCGGCGAATATTTCCGCGACAATGGCAAGCATGCCCTTATTATCTATGACGATCTTTCCAAACAGGCCGTCGCTTACCGGCAGGTATCCTTGCTGCTTCGCCGTCCACCCGGGCGCGAGGCTTTCCCCGGCGATATTTTCTACAATCATTCTCGGCTGCTGGAACGCGCAGCCAAACTCAATGATGAACTCGGCGCTGGTTCACTGACAGCGCTCCCCATCATTGAGACCCAGGCCGGTGACGTGTCCGCCTATATTCCCACAAACGTGATCTCCATTACCGACGGCCAGATTTACCTTGAGCCTTCATTGTTCTTTGCCGGCGTGCGTCCGGCCATTAACGTCGGGCTTTCGGTTTCCCGCGTCGGCGGTGCGGCCCAGGAAAAAGCCATGAAACAGGTTGCGGGTTCCCTGCGTCTCGACCTGGCCCAGTACCGTGAACTCGAATCCTTTGCCGCTTTCGGGTCCGACCTGGATGCCGCCACCAAGAAACAGCTGATCCGGGGCGAGAGACTGGTTGAAATTCTGAAACAGCCACAGTATCAGCCTTTGTCGCTGGAAAAACAGGTCCTGATTCTGTATGCTGGTACAAAGGGTTTTCTGGATGAATTTCCCGTGGATGTGCTGACAAAGTATGAAGCGGGCGTGTATAAGTTTGTCGAAAATCGCTATCCTCAGATTTACACCGGGATCGCTGAACAGAAAAAGATTACCCCCGAGCTGGATGAACTGCTGAAAAAAGCGCTGAAAGAATACAACGATGAATTCAAGGATACGATTGTATAGACCGATCGCGCTTTCGCACCATAGAATTTGTTGAAAAAGGGCTGAAAACATTATGGCAACATTAAAGGAAGTCAAATTAAAAATCTCGGCGGTTAAAAAAACCAAACAGATTACAAAAGCCATGAAAATGGTGGCGACCTCCAAGCTGCGCAGCACGCAAATGACGATGGAAGCCTTCCGCCCGTATGCTGAAAAATTTTCAGAAGTGCTCGGCAATATCGCGGATAAGGCGGGGGAAGAAGTCAATCCGCTTCTGACCTCCAAAGAGGAAATCGTCAACACGCACATTGTCATGCTGACATCTGACCGCGGATTGTGCGGCGGCTTCAATACGAACCTGATTGAAGCGGCGGAAGCCCTGCACGAAGAGAAAATTGCCCAGGGCCGGAAGGTAACCTTTACCAATTTCGGGAAAAAAGGCCGGGACTGGTGTCGGAAAAACCAGTTTACGGTCGATAATGTCCATCTGAACGTCGTGGGTTCAAGAGTCGCTTTCAACACCGCATCCAAGACCGGTGAAGAATTGATCGCGAAATTTTTACTGGACGCATACGATGAGGTTTTCATTGTATATGCGACCTACCAGGGGAGGGCGAGTCAGCCACCTGTTGTCAAACAAATCCTTCCGATTCCGGTTATTGAAACAAAGGCCGCTGTCGAAAAGGATACGACCGACAGCTATCTTCCCGAACATATCATTGAACCTTCGCCCGATGAACTGTTAAACGAGATGCTCCCGAGGAATGTCTATATCCAGATTCACCATGCATTGCTTGAGACATCGACCAGTGAACATGCCGCACGGATGCGGGCAATGGACAATGCCACCAAGGCATGCGACGACATGGTCGAAAGCCTCACGCTGGCATACAACAAGGCCCGCCAGGCCGCCATTACGTCGGAACTGATGGATATTGTCGGCGGAGCAGAGGCGTTACGAGGATAATCAAACAATAAATGTGCAATATATCGTTTTGAGGAGGTTTATCAATGACAGAGAATATCGGCAGGATATCGCAGGTGATGGGTCCGGTTGTCGACGTGGAATTCGAACAAGGGAACCTTCCTGAAATATTGACGGCGCTCTTGATCTCCAACAAGGCGATCAATGATGATCCGGACAACCTGGTTGTGGAAGTGGCCCAGCACCTTGGCGACAACGTGGTACGTACCATTGCCATGGACATTACGGACGGCCTTGTGCGCGGCATGCCGGTGAAAGATACTGGCTCTCCCATTATGATGCCGGTGGGCGCAGCATCCCTGGGCCGCGTGCTTAATGTTGTGGGCAAACCCGTTGACGGGCTCGGACCCGTCAGTCATGAAAAGATGCAGCCGATTCATAGGGCGGCACCGAAATTCACAGAACAGGATACTTCCGTTCATGTTCTTGAAACGGGCGTAAAAGTCATCGATCTGCTGGTACCCTTTCCCCGGGGCGGGAAAATGGGCATGTTCGGCGGCGCCGGCGTGGGAAAAACCGTTATCATGATGGAAATGGTCAACAACATCGCCATGCATCACGGCGGGATTTCCGTTTTTGCCGGCGTGGGCGAACGGACCCGTGAAGGAAACGACTTGTATCATGAAATGAAGGATTCCGGCGTTCTGCCCAAGGCGGCCCTGGTTTACGGACAGATGACGGAACCGCCCGGCGCCCGCGCCCGAGTGGCCCTTTCCGCACTGACCTGCGCCGAATATTTCCGCGATGAAGAAGGCCAGGACGTGCTGATCTTTATTGATAATATTTTCCGGTTCACCCAGGCGGGTTCCGAAGTCTCGGCTATTCTAGGCCGCATGCCTTCGGCCGTGGGTTATCAGCCGACCCTGGCCGTCGACCTGGGTGCTCTCCAGGAGCGGATCACGTCAACGGACAAGGGATCTATTACCGCTGTTCAGTGCGTTTATGTTCCCGCCGACGACCTGACCGACCCGGCCCCTGCTACGACATTTGCCCATCTAGACGGCACCGTGGTGCTTTCCCGTCAGATCGCCGAGCTCGGCATCTATCCCGCGGTGGACCCGCTGGATTCAACCTCACGCATTCTTGATGCCAACTATATCGGCGAAGATCATTACAAAGTCGCCCGGCAGGTACAGATGATTCTGCAGAAATACAAAGAGCTGCAGGATATTATCGCCATTCTCGGTATGGAAGAACTTTCCGACGAAGATAAACTGACGGTTTCCCGCGCCAGAAAGATCCAGCGTTTTCTCTCGCAGCCGTTTCATGTTGCGGAAACATTTACCGGCAAAGCAGGCGCCTATGTCAAGATCGTCGACACGATCCGGGGATTCAAAGAGATTTGTGAAGGAATCCATGATGATATTCCCGAACAGGCGTTCTATATGGTGGGTACGATAGAAGAGGCGGTTGAAAAGGCCAACCAGATGGCGGCCGCCGCATAATTTTCTAAGAGGAAATCATGGCTGAATTAATTCGATTGGAAGTTGTCACCCCTGAAAAATACGTTGTCAGCGAGGATGTGGAAATCGTCATGGCGCCGGGTTCCCTCGGACAATTCGGCGTTTTGCCCGGCCACACGCCGTTTCTGACTTCTCTCAACATCGGCTCCATACATTATCGTGACGGCAAGGGAAAGCCGTATGTTGTTTTTGTCAGTGGCGGTTTTGTCGAGGTCCTTCCGGATCGGGTGGTCATTCTGGCGGAATCGGCGGAACGAAGCATTGAGATTGATATCAATCGTGCCAGGGCCGCCTTGGAGCGCGCCCAGAAACGACTGGCCGTGGATAAAGCCGAAAACGTGAATTATGAGCGGGCAAAAGCCGCGCTGTACAGGGCGCTCGAGCGCATCAAGGCGTTTGAAACGGCGCGAAACTGATGTGCCGCATCCGAGGCGGAAACGCCCGGGCGCTTTGATATTCTATTTTGAATGTTTTGAATGCGTACATGAGAGGGCAGATCAAATTTTTTTGATTTGCCCTTTTTTACGTGCAATCAACAGGCGTGCATGAGGGTATTATGGATGTAAACCATGACGGGGTTGCCGTCATCATCCTTGCGGCCGGTAAGGGAAAACGGATGAAGTCGCCGATGGCCAAGGTGCTGCATACCGTTGCCGGCCTTCCGATGATTCTGCATGTCGTTGATACGGCGGTTGATGTGGCGGGCGGAAATATCGTGGTGGTGGTCGGCAACCAGGCGGAAACGGTCATGGAAACGGTGTCGGCCCGGGCTGATGTATTGTTTGCCCTTCAGCCCGAGCAACTGGGAACCGGGCATGCTGTTCAGTGCGCATTGCCGGTTGTGCCGGCAGTCTGTGGCGTGGTTGTGATTTTGTGCGGTGATGTTCCCCTGATCAAACCAGCCACGATTCGCCGCTTGATTCATGAACATTTCCATAAGGAAAATGAAGTCACGCTGCTGGCGGTTTTGGCGGATGATCCCTTCGGGTATGGCCGCGTGATCCGCAATCCATCCGGTAATGTCGAGGCCATTGTTGAAGAATCGGATGCAACTGCTGATCAAAAGCGGATCGATCTCATCAATTCGGGGATATATTGTGTCAACAGACGATTTCTGGAAATGGCTCTGTCCGGGATCCGGGCCTGTAATGCGCAGCAGGAGATATACCTGACCGATATCATCGCCATCGCCCGAAATGCCGGGCAAAAGATCGGACTCCTGACACTTGCTGATCCATCGGAAGTGATCGGTATCAATACCATTCAGGATTTACAGCAGGCCGAGGCCATGATGGGCGCTGCCTGAAAATAACTTGACTTTCAGGCAGCCCGGAGATTATAAATAAACTAACGACATGAGGTGAGAGTTGGATATTGACAACGTGATGCTCCAATTTGATCAGATTGAACAGAAAATCGGTTTGTTGATCAAGCGATGCAGGCGTCTTGAGGCTGAAAATTCGCAGCTTACTGAAAAAGTAAGGCATCTTGAAGCAACCATTCAAAGCAATATTGAAACGGAAAACAGATTCGCGGAACAAAAGGAAATGATCCGGTCTAAAATCGACAATCTGATGGAAAGACTGGACCATTTATCAGAAACAAACAGTGAAGAATAGCATTGTCGAAGGCAGCGGAAATCCGTGGAAGAAATCGTTTCAATCGAACTGATGGGTGAGATATTCCGGTTTAAGGCGGACGATCATAATCTGAAAACAAAGGAGATTACAGAATTTCTGGCGCGGGAGGTTCAGAGGGTCGAATCGCAGTTCCCGGCCCATGCGTTGACAACAAATAAACTGGCGATAATGGTGATGGCATCACTCAATATTTCAAAGCAATACCTTGAATTGGCGGATTATCATTCGGATGTTTTACATTCCGTCGCATCCCGGACGGCCCGACTCGACAGCATGATCGGGCTGAAGCGTGCGGGATGACATACACAACGGCCTTATTCTGCATTTTATTTGCGGTGTTTTTTTGGTAACAAATCATTCGTGATTCAGATAAGGAGCGATTTAACGATATACCCCTGCCGCGTTCGTGATTGAATATGATCCTTGACCCAACAGTAAAATTAAGGGAGCTTTCACTGGATTCGGTGTGCAGGTTCCGCTCGTACGGAAAAGCCTAAAGATTCTATAAGGCGCCCACCTTGAGCGGTTCGGTTCAAGGTTTTTTTCAACACGACGTTCGGCGGGGGTATTCCTTTCAATACGCACTTTCCGGGTTGATGTAAATCGCGGCGTATGATTCCAAACACCCCCGCAAAACGATGTTTGCTTGAGTATTGATTGACGCATCATCACCGACACCTCGCCATTTTCACTTCATCTCATTCTTTTGTCAGACAGAAATAAGCGTTTGCATATCTTTTTCCAATGATCCGGGAAACGTGCCCCATAAGCGCAGGCATGCGGGTCTTCATCATATACAGGGAGAACAGGCATGGAGAGTATAATGTATCTAATTATTTTGATCATCGGTGGCGGCATCGGTTTTTTGGGCGCCCAGCTTTTGAGGGAGCATCTGTCCACGCAAAAGATCAAGGAATCGGAAAACAAGGCTGCCGGCATTGTTGTCATGGCGGAACGCAAGGCCGAAGCCCTCGTCAAAGAGGCCCAGATTGAGGCCAAGGATCGGCTTTTAAAGCTGAAAAGCGATTTTGACGCGGAAACCGCTGAAATCCGTTCCGAACTGAAACGGCAGGAAAAGCGTCTGGAGCAGAAAGAGGAAAATTTTGACAAAAAGAATGAACAGCTTGATACCCTGTCAAAAGAGGTAATCCGAAAAGAAAAAGAGATTTTGAAAAAGGTAAAGGAGATCGAATCAACCGAGGCTTCCCTTGCCGAACTCATCGAAGCCCAGCGCAAACAACTGGAAGTCATTTCCGGAATGACAGCGGAAGCCGCCAAGGACCTTCTTGTTCAGTCCATGGAAAATGAAGCCCGGCATGAAGGCGCCAAGCTGATCAAGCGGATTACCGCGGAAGCAAAAGAAAATGCGGACAAGGAAGCCAAGAAGATTCTGGCGACGGCTATCCAGCGTTATGCCGGTGACTTTGTTGTCGAACGCACGGTATCCGTTGTACAGCTTCCCGATGATGAAATGAAGGGCAGGATTATCGGGCGGGAAGGCCGCAACATCCGTGCGCTCGAGGCCGCAACCGGGATCGACCTGATCATTGACGACACTCCCGAAGCGGTGATTCTCTCGGGATTCAACCCTGTCCGGCGCGAAGTGGCCAGGCTTTCCCTGATCCGTTTAATTGAGGACGGCCGGATTCATCCGGCCAGAATCGAAGACGTGGTCAAAAAAGTCACCGAGGAAGTCGACATCACTATTAAAGAAGCCGGCGACCAGGCGGCATTTGATTTGGGGGTTCACGGCATCAGCAATGAATTGGTCCGATACCTCGGGCGTCTTAAATTCCGGACCAGTTATGCTCAGAACGTGCTGCAGCATTCCGTCGAGGTCGGTTTTCTGTGCGGTGCCATGGCAGCCGAACTGGGACTGAATGTTAAACTGGCCAAACGGATGGGGCTTCTGCATGATATCGGCAAAGCCATTGATCATGAGATGGACGGGTCGCACGCGGAGATCGGAGCCCGGCTGGCGAAAAAATGTGGAGAATCCCCCAAGGTCGTCCACGCCATTGCCTCGCACCATGAGGAAGTGCCGCCGGAGAGCGTTTACGACGTTCTTGTACAGGCGGCCGACAGCCTTTCCGGCGCCCGCCCCGGGGCTCGAAAGGAATTGCTTGAAAACTATGTGAAGAGACTTGAAGACCTTGAAAATATTGCTAAATCATTCAAGGGGGTTGCCAGCGCATTCGCCATCCAGGCGGGCCGCGAGCTTCGCATCATCGTGGATGGTGGCGTGATCCAGGACGAGGATGCGGTCCTGCTGAGTAAGGATATCGTCAAAAAAATTGAAGAAACCCTGACATTTCCGGGTCAGATCAAGGTGATCGTTATCCGCGAAACCAGGGCTATTGAATACGCCAATAAATAAGTTGCAATCTAAAAAGCGGCAAACAGGGGACATTGGATATGAACGTGATTGATATCTTCAGGGAACGCGGCTTTATTGAAAATACAACGCATGAGCAGGAGCTTTTCGATTATGCCGAATCCGGTCGGGTGACCTGCTATATCGGTTTTGATCCTACGGCGTCGAGTCTGCATGTCGGCAGTCTGGTGCCCATCATGGCGCTGGCTCACATGCAGCGAAACGGCCATCGGCCCATGGCCCTTGTGGGCGGCGGTACCGGCATGGTCGGAGATCCGAGCGGTAAAACCGAAATGCGGCAGTTGCTGACTATGGAGATGATCACTGAAAATCTCGCGGGAATCAAAAATCAATTGTCGCGGTTCATCAGATTTGATGATGGCCGGGTCTTGATGGTCAATAACGCCGACTGGCTGATCGGTCTTGAATATATACCTTTTTTAAGGGATATCGGCCGGCATTTTTCCGTCAATCGCATGATAAAGGCGGAAAGCTACCGGGCCCGGCTGGACTCCGAAGACGGCCTGAATTTCATTGAATTCAATTATATGCTGCTTCAGGCTTATGACTTTTTGAAGCTCTTTGATGATTATGGATGCAGACTTCAGATGGGGGGCAGCGACCAGTGGGGCAATATTGTTGCCGGGATTGAGTTGATCCGCAGGACCCGGCAGGAAACCGTCTTTGGTATTACATTTCCGCTGGTGACCACCAGCAGCGGGATTAAAATGGGGAAAACGCATCAGGGTGCCGTATGGCTGGATCCGGAAAGGACATTGCCATATGATTATTTTCAGTTCTGGGTGAATACGGATGATAAGGACGTGGCCCGTTTTCTGGCCTTGTTTACCTTTCTTCCCATGAATGAAATCCGTGAAGTTGAGGAGCTGGAAGGGGCGGATTTAAACCATGCGAAGTTTATTCTGGCGTATGAGGCCACAAAACTGTGTCATGGCGATGCCGAAGCCGTAAAGGCCTTTCACAGCGCCACGGCCAATTTTGGATCGAGGGTCATTCCTGCTTCGATTCTGACTTCAAGTGATATCCCCCGTGGCGGGAAGGCCGATTCAGCGGACACATCCGGTCATCAAATCCATGTCCATGACGATACCACGCCGTCAATGATCATGCATGCCTCCGAACTGAAAAACGGCATTCCCATTTTTAAGCTCTATCACCAGATCGGACTTGCTCAGTCCGGAAGCGCGGCTCGCCGTCTGATCCATCAGGGCGGCGCTTATATCAATGGAAACAGAGTGGATTCGGAAGATTATCTCGTTACGTCAAACGACATTGCAAATGGCGAGATCCTTTTGCGGACCGGCAAGAAAAAATTTTTCAGGATTATCTGTCGGTAATGAGGATTTATATTGACAAACACAATGAGTATGTATAAATATATTTTTTTCGTCAAGGATTGAAAACAAGCCAGCAAGCCTGCTCGAATTTTCTTGACACACTGGTGAAAATGATTAACATATAAGACACACGTCTTGAATTTTTATCTGACGGTTCCCTGATCTTTGAAAACTAGGTAGTGGTGAGGTGAGTAAGGGTCTCTTTTGAGATTGA